>JAYUJS010000616.1:0-5200 GCA_043765095.1 Ferruginibacter sp. | reverse complement strand
GATGCAGTGCAGGTAATTTTTTCAATTTTGATGCACAACGTTTAAATTCCACCTCGAGCTTATCTGATGCATACATTTTTGCAAACCAACGAGGCAGTATTGGTTTTTTAGCAGATACCCATTATGGTATACCAGATAATTTAGACCCTATTAACTTAAGATTATATGCAAATTTTAGTTTAAATATGTACGGGAAAAGTGTAGGTGAACATATAAAAGAAACCAATGCATACAACGGAGGAAACAATATTAATTTAGACTATGCTACAAGGGTGCATTTAGAAGAAATAGCTTTGCATGGTGACCCAGCAATAAAAATAAACAGTTTTGCTAAACCAGATTATGTAATAGAGCAACAATCTGTAAAAATAAGCCCTAGTATACTTACTTCTGCTGATGCATTTTTTAACCTAAAAATAGAAATTAGAAATATTGGAAAAGCTAGCAAAGATTCTATACGGGTAAATGTAAAAAGATTATTACCAAATACAACCGTGCCAGTTACAATAAAAGATACCATAATATTTGCAACAAGATTTATGGATTCTTTAAAACTAAATGTACCTATAAACCCTGCTACAGATAAAGGGCAAAATAAATTAATTGTAAAAGTAGATTGGACAGATAAAGTAAATGAATTGTATGAAAACAATAATGAAATAACAACTGATTTTTTTATTTTTGAAAATAGCCTAGCGCCTATATACCCATATAACTATGCTATTGTAAATACACAAAATATTACTTTTGCAGCTAGTACAGCAAACCCATTAATAGGTAATAATAACTATACAATGGAGATTGACACTACAGAACTTTTTAACTCTTCATTTAAAAAAACGTATACTAAAGCTGAAGTAGGTGGTCTAATAGAATTTACCCCTACAAACCTTACTTTTACTGACAGTACTGTGTACTATTGGAGAACATCAGTAGATGCTAATACCCCAATTTGGAATACTTTTTCATTTGTTTATTTACCTGTGGGTGGAGAAGGTTTTAATATTTCGCATTATTTTCAGTTTTTAAAAAATAGTTTTACCAATATTTCTCTTGGAAATGATAGAATATTTAGGTTTGATGAAACTCCAAGAAAAATGAACATTAAAACTGGAATTTATCCAGCAGTTATAAACCCAAACATTAATGTAACTATTGGTTCATTTCTTTTAGAAGATTATGGATGTAAATATAATAGTCTACAATTCTATGTATTTGATGGAAATTCACTAGATGCATGGGAAAATGTTGCATCAGGAGGTTTTGGAAAATATGGTAGTTGGCCGCCAAATTGTAATGGTTCTGCTCCAAGAAAGTTTTTTGAATTCCCATATAATCTATCTACAAGTTATAGAAAGAGTGCTATGGATTTTATAGATTTAATACCTAATGGTAGTTATATAGCAATTACAAACTTAGGACAAACTGCAAATTTATCTTTTATAGACACATGGAAAAGTGATACTGCTTTATATGGCTCTAACAATTCACTTTATCACAAATTAAAGCAGCTTGGCTTTAATAAAATTGATAGTTTCACAAAAAATATTCCTTTTATTTATTTTTGCAAAAAAGGCAATGCTAGCTTTATTCCTATTCAAAATGTAGGCTTAAATTCTACAGCTCCAATATCATCCGAAATTGATTTGATAAAAAAGGAAAAAAATGGAGTTATCGAATCGCCTGTTTTTGGCCCTGCAAAAACTTGGGAATATTTACGATGGAATGGAAAATCGGTAGATGCTGGACTTGGTGACTCAGTAAAACTTGAAATATGGGGTATTAAATCAAATGGAAATATAGATTCAATTAAAACCATTAATAGTGCATTAGATACTACAATTGGATTTATAAATGCTTCAATTTACCCTTATTTAAAAATTAAAATTATAACAAGGGATATAGTATATTCCACTCCTAATCAATTAAAGTTTTTAAAATTAAATGCTAGTTTTGTACCTGAGGGTGCAGTAGCTCCAAACATACTTTTTAATATGAGAGATACAGTAGAAGCAGGTGATTCTATAAAGTTTTCTGTAGCATTTAAAAATGTAAGTAAAAAAGATTTTGCTAGTACAATGAAAATTGGGTTGCGTATAAAAAACAATAGCAATATTGATAATATTATCAATTTACCAAATGGCAAAATATTAGTAGCTGGCGATACCTTAAAAATATCTTACACTGTACCATCTCAAAATTATATAGGTGCAAATACTTTATTTTTAGATGTAAATCCTAACAATGACCAGATAGAACAATATCACCCAAATAACATTTTGTACAAAGATTTTTATGTAAGAGGAGATGTTCAAAATCCATTGCTTGATGTAACGTTTGATGGTGTACATATATTAAGTAGGGATATTGTTTCTTCAAAACCTAATATCTTAATTAAGCTAAAAGATGAAAATAAATTTTTAGCCTTAAATGATACCTCTCTAATGAAAGTGCAATTAAGATACCCTGGCGAGCAAAATCTTCGTAATTATAAGTTTAATACTGACACTTTACTATTTACAGCAGCAAATTTATTATCAGGCGAAAATGCAGCCACTATAAATTTTAAACCAACATTACCAAAAGATGGGGAGTATGAGTTGGTAGTATCTGGCAAAGATATATCTGGCAATAAAGCAGGTGCTTTGGAATATAGAGTAGCATTTAAAGTAATAAATAAGCCAATGATAAGCGAGATGCTAAATTATCCAAATCCATTTACATCATCTACAGCTTTTGTATTTACACTTACAGGCACACAAGTACCTCAAAACTTACGCATACAAATACTTACCATTACAGGCAAGGTTGTAAAAGAAATAACCAAAGATGAATTAACTGACATACATATTGGAAGAAATATTACCAACTATAAATGGGATGGTACAGATATGTATGGGCAAGCGCTTGCAAATGGTGTGTATATTTATAGAGTAATAACAAACCTTAATGGCGCATCGTTAAATAAATATAAAGCTGACGAAGATGAGAGTGAAAAATATTTTAAAAAAGGATATGGTAAAATGTATTTAATGAGATAAAATAAATAAAGAGTATTGTAAAAAGTTTAAATTATAACTTAGTTTAGATTTTATAAAAAAAAAAATAAAATTTAGCCCTGCTCTTGCGGGGCTTTTTTAATACTTTTGTAAAAATAAAATAAATGGCTAAAATTGGGATAAATATTGCTACAGGTAGTTTGCAAAAAGAAGAAATAGTAGTAGGTATTGACCTTGGCACTACAAATAGTTTGATAGCAGTTGTGCACCCTGACACAAAAAAAGCAGTTGTTTTAAAAGAACACGATAGCAGTGCTTTAGTACCTTCTGTTGTATATTTTGATGAGCATGCAAATGCAATTGTAGGCAATAATGCTAAGGCGTTTTTAATTAAAAACCCAGAAAGAACTATTTTTTCTGCAAAACGGTTATTAGGTAAAAACTATGATGATATAAAAGCAAACGCCAACTTTTTTTCATATAAAATTATAGATGAAGATGCTAGTAAGCAGGTAAAAATAAAAGTGGATGATAAATTTTATTCCCCTGTAGATTTATCTGCTTTAATTTTAAAAGTATTAAAAAAACGAGCCGAGCATATTCTAAAAACACCTGTAAACAAAGCAGTGATAACTGTACCAGCTTACTTTAACGATGCCCAAAGGCAAGCCACCAGAGATGCTGGAAAACTTGCTGGGCTTGATGTGCTAAGAATAATAAATGAGCCAACTGCCGCAAGTCTTGCATACGGAATTGGAGCACCCTTAACCTACCCCGAAAAAGAAGGTATGGATAAAACGATAGCAGTATATGATTTAGGTGGTGGCACTTTTGATGTTTCTATTTTAAAACTAAGTGGCGGCGTATTTGAAGTATTATCTACTAACGGAGATACTTACCTTGGTGGTGATGATTTTGATAACGCAATTGTAACTTTTTGGAAACAACAATTAAATATTACCAACGAATTTTTGCTGCAAAATATTTCTTTTGCGCAAGCACTTAGATTAAAGGCTGAAGATGCAAAAAAGACATTATCTACACAATTAATTTATGAAGAATTATTAAATGATAAAAAATTAATTTTAACACAAAACGATTTTACAGAAATAATTAAACCACTTATAGAAAAAACAATTGTTTGTTGCAAGAAAGCAATGAAGGATGCAGGCTTACAAAAAAATGAAATTGATGATGTGATAATGGTTGGTGGAAGTACAAGAGTATCACTAGTAAAGGAAATGGTAAGTAATTATTTTGGCAAAGCAGTGAATGATACTGTAAACCCAGATGAAGTAGTAGCACTAGGTGCTGCCATACAAGCAGATATTTTAGCAGGTAATAATAAGGATGTACTTCTATTAGACATAACCCCTCTTAGCCTTGGAATAGAAACTGCCGGAGAATTAATGGATGTAATTATTCCAAGAAATGCAAAAATACCTTCCTCGGCTGCACGTGAGTATACTACACAAATAGATGCACAAGTAAATATGCGTATAAGTGTATACCAAGGCGAGAGAGATATTGTAAGTGATAATAGATTGCTTGCTACATTAAATTTAAAAGGAATACCAGCCATGCCAGCAGGTATGGCAAAAGTGCAAGTTAGTTTTATTATAAATGCAGATGGAATACTTACTGTAAAAGCAAAAGAGCTGAGAAGCGGCATTGAACAATTTATTGAAATAAAGCCACAACTTGGTATAGATGATGAAACGTTAGAAAAAATGCTGCTAGATTCTATGGTAAACGCAGAAACAGATATTGCAGCAAGAGCATTGGCTGAAGCTAAAACCGAGGGAGAGCAACTACTAAAAACTACTGAAAGATTTTTGCAAAAAAATACTCAATATTTAATTGGAAATGAATTGCAGGAAACTGCACTAGCAATGCAATCATTACAATTAGCTATTACGATGAATGATAAAAGTTTAATACAAAATAAATCTACGGAATTAAACGATTTGACAAGACCTTATGCTGAAAGAATTATGGATAGTTCAATAGGTGAGGCTTTGAAAGGGAGGGTTGTTTAAAATGGTAAAATAATAATAAAAATAATAAAATAATAAAAACTGTTAAACTTAAAACCATCATACATTTAATAACGGTAGGTTCAAATGAAAAAGAAATTAGCCAATTACCTTTTTTAATGGGTGCACTCATAAAATTTATGCCTGCCTTTTTCATAGGATTAT
>JAYUJS010000615.1:0-5203 GCA_043765095.1 Ferruginibacter sp. | reverse complement strand
CATTAGCTAAATGCCATGCATTTATGTATGTGAGAGAAATAGTTCTAAAATAAAATGTGTACACCATTTCGTTGTATCGAGAGCTGCTAGGGTCGTTGGGCGTAGCCACATTTTTATGATGCCCTTTATTATGCTCTATAAAAAAGTGTGTATACATGCTAGTAAGCAATGACATTTTTGCAAGCCATTGGTCAAAATTTTTATTTCTATGCCCAAGCTCGTGCGCTACATTTATACCAAATATACCACATAGCATACCCATGCTTGTTATGCGCCCCAGTACATCTGCCACACTTAATTGTGCATTTACAAAAGAGTGCAAAAAGAAAAACAACATTGGTATTTGTATAAAAACTACTAAGTACAAAAGGTAATCATATAGCTTGTCTGCCTTTGCAAGCTCTTGCTCAGCAGCCGTCATATTTTTTATATTTGGTTTTATAAATAATTCTAACAAGGGCACAAAGCCCCAAGAGTAAAACATTACCAACCAGCACAAAATACCCGTATGCGTAAAGCTTATATATGCTAGCGCAAACATGATGAGTGGGTTGAGGTATTTAATATATTTGAACATTTTAAAATATAATTTGAATGTAAGATAAATAAATAGTTATAAAACGGTATGCTACAATTTAAAACAACATTATTGCCAATTTTTCAAAATGCTTTTATTTTACACTAAAGATATATCACATTTTTAGTAGTTCTTATAAAGAAACTAATCATCCGTTTTATTGTCTATTTTTTTACTTTTAAAAAAAGCTATAAATATTAGAATATTGAAATTTAATATTCTGTTGCTAATTTAACATTATTTCTTTTTACTTTTAAACTATTTAAGAATTAAAAAATTATATTTTGTATTTGCAAGATGTTTGTTTGAGACAATCTTTAATAAATCAACTCATAACTAAATAGAAAGTTGTGAATTGAAAACTTATGATAAAAAAATTTATAATAATAAAAGCAAGAAAGTATATTTATTTAGGTTATTGTAGGGTGTAACTAAAATAGCTGGTTTAATAAATTTATTTTTGAATATCCTCTACCTATAATGATATTTAATATTCTTCATTTACTCATAATTTTTTATGTTTGCTTAAAAAAATTATATACTTTCAAACTTACCTATAATATTAACATCTACCCCTACCAAAATGCAAAGGCATATTATTATTTCCCTCTTATTCATCATTGCTTGCAATAATAATCAACAAAATAACAATATTAAAAAAGAAACCGCAACAACAGTAAAACCAGTTTCAAACAAAAATAAAATTTATTTAACGTTTGACTATGGCCCTACTTTAGGTAATAATAAATTGTATGATTACGTAAATGAAAAAAATTGCCCGTAGGGTTATTCTTGGTTGGTGACACTTACAAAAAAATGCCTCATTTGTAAGAAAAACTAAATGCCATGGCTGTTAAATATGATTATATTATAGCGGCTTACCATTCTTACACCCATGCTTTTGGTAATAACTACAATAAATTTTATAACAATACCGTAGCAGTAGTAGATGATTGTAAAAAAGCCAATGCCGTATTACCGCTTTATACAAACATTGCAAGAACAGCTGGAAGAAACTTGTGGAGGCTGCCATCTATAAATGCTATAGACGAGAAAGGCTCTCCAAATGGCCCGGACTCTTTAACGAAAATGGGATTACAATTTTTAGGATTGAATTGTACTTGGCCTTATAACTACAAAACTTTATTAAATACAAGAGATGTAGCTGTCATGATAAACAGAATACATATTTATTTTAATAGCAACTTTACAAAAGTACCCAAACATTTAGTGATGCTCCTATACGACCAACAATTAAGCAAAGCAGAAAATTTTAAGCAGTTTAAAGATTTTGTTAATACTATTCAAAATAGCTCACAATACGAATTCGCAAATTTGAGAGATTACCCTGCTTTGGATAAAATAAAACTATTAAAGAACTAATGTTAATTAAAAAAATTAACAACCACCAGAAGCTATTTTTAATAAAATTATTACAACCCATATTACCCAACGATAATCAGTATTGCTAGGTGATGATGAACCACTTTGTGTATAAACTCTATGGTTGTTTGTAATAATGTCAGTTAACTCTGCGGACAAATCATATATTTGAGTTAGCTCAGTACTTATTTCTTTACAATCTCTATTGGCTACTTTTTGTATGGCGACCGTAATATTTATTAAATGGTAAGCAATATCTTCTTTTACATCATGTAAATCTGTTGGTAGATTGTTTAATAATCTTCCTGCCCCAGCTGTTACCCAGTTTACCACTTCGTCCCGCCTACTTTTAAAAGTATCTTTATTTATATTTTTTAAAACTTTTAGCTTTTCGTCTAAAAAAATTCTTACCGTTCTCAATCCTTCCTCTCTATCATCTGTTTTTAAAAAATCATCAAATAGCATCCATTCTCCTAGCTCGGCAATTTTATTTTCGTTTATAAGTTTTCTGCTTATATAGTTAAAAGGTATTACAAAGTAGGGTGAAAAAAAGTTTTCAAATTTCTCATCATTGGCATAGGTTTTTATTTGGCTTGTTACTTCATAAATATTGAGATTGTTTTTTTCCAATAATGCAAGCAATGCTTTTTGCTCCCATATTTTTTTATGAAATACAAGCCTTTCTAAAAAATCGGCCTTTTCTATTTCTTCAAATACATCATTTTTATTATAGTTATTGCCATCTATATCTACAAAGCCATCTTTTGCAAAATCAAATTCTGCATTTATTTGTTTTTTTATACGACTTACATTTACCTCTCCATCTAGAGAAATATCACAATGCTTTAATAATCGTATAATAGAAATGTATTGTTTATTAGCCAATGCCTGTACCTTTAAAGTCAATGTTAAAGTTATGGTTTGCTCTTACAAGCAATGAAGACAAACTAAAAATATGCCTTCTAAATTCTGGGTATTTTTCTTGCTCAAGTACTGCATCGGCCATTTTAAAAATAGATTTTGCAGCACTGTAATCTTTAAAGTAATTGGCATCATACCCTTTATACTCTATAAAACGTTGTATTAAAAAACTATTGGTATTGCTAAGCGCTTTCCAATACAAATCATCCATTTGTTTCAGTTTATTTTCTATTACAGATACACTTTTACTTTTTAAAGTAGAGGTTTCTGTAGCCTCTACTTTTTGATAATCTTTTCTCAATTCATCTTTTATAAAATCAGCCATATTAATGGCTTCTAATACCGTTTCTTTATAATGCAAATATTCTTCAAGCAGCAATGCTATTCTTTCATTGCCCCCAAGCTTATCCGCCTCTTGAGATATACGAGTCATACGCTCTGCAATAACATATTTTTCATCTGACTTGTCTTTTTCTTTTAGTTTAAACAAAGTCGTTTTCATAATTTGTAAATCCTGTAATAGCATATCGCATTTTATTTCCCAAATTTTATCTTCGTTGTATTGAAAGCCTCTTATTGTATCTAATAATTCATTTTCTAATTGCAAAAATTGCTCTTGCAACCTAGTTATGTTTATTTGTTTTTCAGATACAGAAAATACATTTTTAAATTCCTGTTGTGTCATTACCAAGTACACGGTCGTATCCATTACCCTGCTGTCGTTTACTTGTATTTGTATTTCAATATCGCTGCCTTTTATTAAATCTGATTGTAAATCTTTGCCAGAGATTTCTATACAACCTATTGTAAGGTTGGAAGAAGCTCGGCTATTTTTATCTCCTTCCAAAATATTAATAATGATAGATTCTTTACTACCCTTTATAATCGTTTTAGAAATCTCTCTGTACAAAGTTCTTTTTTGTGGCAACAAACTATTGCGTTCAAAAATAACTTCTAGCTTGGTAGTTTTATTTTCTACATCGTCTATTTCTATGGATATATCATGTGGCAAGGGTTGCCCATCAATATTATAAATGCCTTGTGCAATCGTAATTTCTTTTACTAAAGATTTGATCGCATTTTTTTGCTCATCATAAAGCTGCAATGCAAACTTATTTGTACTTCCAGACAGCAAAGGAAGAAACTCAGTCTTCTTTGCTTTTAGATGTATAAATCCAGTATCAAAGCCACCGTCTGCCCTTGTAATTCTATAAAAGTTATTTTCATATTCTCCGCTACAGCTTATCAGTAAAACTTCTTCTGTATCTCTACTGCTTCTGTTATAAGAAATATCTATCTCAAAATTTACAGGATTAAAATTTATGGAAGCCAATAAATCTGTACCTATGGCTTCGTTGGAAATAAGAGGTTCTACAACAGTTGGCTCATAATATTTATTGGCTGCATAATAAGCCGCCCCCACTGCAATAGAGTTGGTAGGGTCTATAGAAAAGTTAATAGCAATGCCAGTTTGTAAGCTAAGTTGCTCACGCACTTGTGGTAAAAATGTACTACCGCCTACCAATATTATTTCGTGAATATCTACCGCCGTTAATTTATTATTTTCAATAATGGTATGAATGAGTTTAATGGTATCATTGATGATGGGCAAAAAGATTTCATCTACTTGTTCCTTTTTAATGGTAAAATAAAAATCATAATTTTTTCCATCTAATGTTGCGCTAAAATCTATAACAGTAGATGCTGCATTTGATAATTCTTTTTTAGCTTCTTCTGCATAATACATTACTTGGTAGTACAGCATTTCGTATTGGCCATATTTTTCTCTAAAAGTTTCTTCAAAATTTTCTATTCCCGTTTGTTGTATTATTTGTGGTACAATAATTTTATTGATAATGGCAAAATCTAAATCCATTCCGCCTAAAAAATTATTGCCTTCATGGTCTACTACTTTTAAATCTTCTGTAGTAGATTTTACCAAAGCCACATCAAAAGTACCGCCTCCAAAATCGTACACCAACCAGTAACCATCTGTTTGTACTTTTTCGCTTGCATTAAAAAATGCAAGGCTTGCCGCAATGGGCTCTTGCAATAAAAATACTTCTTTAAAACCTGCTGCTTGCCCAGCTTTTAGCGTGGCATTACTTTGCATACTATCAAAAGAAGCTGGCACTGTTATTACACAAGCTTCTAATGGCTCGGCACTTTGTTCAAAATTTTTAAGTTCTTTTAGTACTAATGCTGAAAGTTCTACAGGGGTTACATTTTCATCTATGTTAACTACATAATATTTTTCATCTGTACCCATTTTTCTTTTAAACCCACCAAACACATTTACGGCATCTTTGGTAAGGTATTCTC
>JAYUJS010000614.1:0-16308 GCA_043765095.1 Ferruginibacter sp. | reverse complement strand
AAAAATAAAGGGTGGATTTTCCACCCTAATATTATACTTGATTTACCAGAAATGAATAAAATGGACGAAACTACAAATTATGTCGGACAGCCGATATTTTAAAGCTACTTTCTTTAATTGACAATGCTTCTATTGATTAAACCCCAATTTTAGGCAAGAATTGCAATTTTGAGTATTGACAATACTTGCAACCCTATATTTTTAGTAGATAATGATTATATTATACAACAATAATTTATAATCGTAATTTATTGCTGCAAATAAATATAATTGATTTTACAGTAAATTTTGAAACTTCGCTTTTTCTCCTTTTCTCTTTTGACCTCTTAGCAAATAAATAAAACAATTTACTATTTTTGCAGACATGCAATTTTCTTCAAAACTTATTGAAAACGCCGTAAACGAATTTGCCAAATTACCAGGCATAGGTAAAAAAACGGCATTGCGCTTGGTATTACATTTAGTAAAACAAAATGCGCAAGAAGTAGATATGTTTAGCTCTACTATTGCCAAAATGCGTAATGAAATAAAGTTTTGTAGAAGATGTTACAATGTTTCGGATACTACTATTTGCGAGATTTGTAATAACACGATACGAAAGCAAAATTTTATTTGTGTGGTAGAAAATATACGAGATGTAATTGCCATTGAGAATACCCAACAGTTTAATGGATTGTATCATGTACTCGGGGGTATTATTTCTCCATTAGATGGTATTGGGCCCGACCAACTTACCATTGATGCGCTTGTACAGCGAATAAAGGATGAAACCATAGAAGAAGTAATTTTTGCCCTTAACCCAAATATACAAGGGGATACTACTATATACTACATTGGTAGAAAGCTAAAAGATGTACAAGTAAAAATTACTACTATTGCCCGTGGTATTGCTTTTGGCGGCGAATTAGAGTATGCAGATGAAATGACTTTGGCTAAAAGTATTACCAATCGTATTCCTGTAGAAAATTATATATCAGCATATTAGTTATTGAAGCTATGGATAACATAAATGAAAAGATTAATCGTGCAAATCTATGCCATTCGTGGCTAATTAATTTTGTAATAACCCTCTCATAGCTTACATTTGCACTTGTGCGAAGCAAGATTTGTTTATTGTTCACCTACGCACATTTTACAAAAGATTGAACTAATAAACGAAATACATTTCCTGCCAAAATAACTTCGTGCAGACTTGCAAATCGTTTCAATAGTCAAATCTTTATTTTACGTAACTTTTTTCTTAAAGAAAGCATAATTACATATGGATATTAGAGAAATATTGAAAGAAAGAATACTTATTATTGATGGTGCTATGGGTACCATGATACAGCAGCACAAATTAGAAGAAGCAGATTACAGAGGTGACCGTTTTAAAGATTGGCATACCGATGTAAAGGGCAACAACGATTTGCTAAGCATTACACAGCCTGATATTATACAAGATATTCACGAATTGTATTTGGAAGCTGGCGCAGATATTATTGAAACAAATACATTTAGTAGCACCAGCATTGCGCAGGCAGATTATGATATGCAAGCATTTGCGTATGAGTTAAACGTAGCATCTGCAAAATGTGCAAGAGCCGCAGCAGATAAATACACAAAAATAAATCCTGATAAGCCTCGCTTTGTTGCGGGTGCTATTGGGCCATTAAATAAAACACTTTCATTATCACCAGATGTAAACAACCCCGGCTTTAGAGCCGTAACTTTTGATGAGGTAGCAGAAGCTTATACGGAACAAATTAGCGGCTTAATTGATGGCGGAGTGGATATACTTTTGATAGAAACTATTTTTGATACATTGAATGCTAAGGCGGCGATTTATGCAATAATGAATTACTCAGCCCCCCTAAATCCCCCCGAAGGAGGGACTGCGAACCCTGAAATTTTGGAAAGTACTTTTAATAATCAGAATGCCCAGAACCCCCCTTCGGGGGGCAGGGGGGCTTTGCCAATTATGATTTCTGGAACCATTACCGATGCTTCGGGGCGTACATTAAGCGGACAAACATTGGAGTCGTTTTATATTTCTGTAATGCATGCAAACCCTTTAAGCGTAGGACTTAACTGTGCATTGGGTGCGCAAGAAATGCGCCCACATGTGGAGGAGCTTTCTCAAATTGCAGGATGCTTTACATCTGCATATCCGAATGCTGGTTTGCCAAATGCTTTTGGTGAGTACGATGAACAGCCGCACGAAACCGCACATATTATTGAAGAATGGGCAAAAGAAGGTTGGTTGAATATTGTTGGTGGTTGCTGCGGTACAACGCCTGATCATATAAAACATATTGCAGATGCGGTGAAAAATTTTAAGCCAAGGGTAATGCCTGAATTGGTAGAAAGTTAAAAACAAATATTTGAGAAAGCGTTTCCAAAATATTAAAACCGCACAATTGAATCGGACTTTTGAAAACACAATTATTAGAGTAGTCAATAAAAGCCGAATTGGAAAACCGAATTTGAATGGAGTACTTCGATGAACTCAGTATAAACTTGCCACTGAAGATGAATGAAGGGATAATGCTTATTAACAATAAAATTTAATGATACGCTGCGTTAAATTCAAATAATGGTGTGATAACAACATGAAAAAACTATCTACAAAAAACTTATTCGTAAATATAAAATCGCTGGTAAGCCAAAGTAAAAGCGAATTGTACAGGGTTATCAATACAACCCTTACAGAAACATATTTTCATATAGGAAGATTGATAGTAGAATTTGAACAGGCAGGAAATATAAGAGCAGATTATGCAACAGAAACTTTAAAGACGTTATCTATAAATTTAACGAATGAATTTGGTAGGGGATTTTCGGTAGATAATTTGGAGAATATGCGTAATTTTTATTTGGTATATAAAGAAGATTACAACGCATTTATTTTAAAGCATCAAAAATCCGAGGCAGTGCCTCGGAAATTGAGTTCTTCAAAATCCGAATCAGTGATTCGGAAATCTGTAAAAGAAAAGAAATCCGAACCAGTGGTTCGGAAATTGGAGAAAGGAAAAAATATAAAATCTTTAAATATATCAATTTCCGAATCAGTGATTCGGAAATTGGAAACGTCGCCTTTTAAACTTACATGGACACATTTTTTAGTGTTGATGAGAATAGAAAACAAACTAGAAAGAAAATTTTATGAGATAGAATGCTATAACGAAAAGTGGGATGTGAGAACGCTGAAAAGACACTATAATAGTGCTCTCTACGAAAGATTGATATTGAGTAGAAATAAAAAGAAAGTAAAAGAATTATCTACTAAAGGGCAAGTAATAGCAAAACCATCAGATGCTGTAAAAGACCCGTATATATTGGAGTTTTTAAACTTGCAAATAAAAGATGAATATTCTGAAAATGATTTGGAAGATGCAATTATTCATCAATTAGAAGATTTTTTAAAAGAACTTGGTAAAGGATTTTTATTTGTAGATAGGCAAAAAACAATTGCAATAGATGGAGAGCATTATAAAGTTGATTTGGTTTTTTATCATAGAGTTTTAAGATGTTTTGTATTGATAGATTTAAAATTGGGCACACTGCAACATAAAGACCTTGGACAATTACAAATGTATGTGAACTATTACGATGAAGAAATAAAAGAAGCCGAAGAAGGAAAAACGATTGGCATAGTATTATGTAAAAACAAAAAAGAAAATTTAATTAAATACACATTGGGAAAGAATAACAAAAATATTTTTGCAAGTAAATACAAAATGTTTTTTCCAGAGAAGGAGGTGTTGAAAATGTTGAAGTCGTATAAGTAAAGCTCTCGTTATCCCCTCCAAAAAAGGGAAAGAGCCAAAGTAAAAATATACGTTAGAATAAAAGTTGAATAAAGATAAATTGATGAAGAGTGCGACGCCACTGAAAATGCCATGAAAAACAAATGTTGACTAACAAAAAAATAAAAATGAATACAATACACCCATATTTACGATTGAGCGGTTTAGAGCCACTAATTGTACGCCCCGAAACTAATTTTATAAACGTTGGGGAACGAACGAATGTAACAGGTAGCAAAAAATTTGCACGCCTTATAAAAGATGGCTTATATGAAGAGGCATTGTCCGTTGCACGCCAACAAGTAGAAGGCGGTGCACAAATTATAGATATCAATATGGATGATGCCATGCTTGAAGGCGTGGAAGCCATGCGCACATTTTTAAACCTTGTGCAAGCAGAGCCAGATATTGCAAAAATTCCGATAATGATTGACTCTTCTAAATTTGAAATTATAGAAGCGGGACTTAAATGCGTGCAAGGAAAATGTATTGTGAATTCTATTTCGATGAAAGAAGGCGAAGCGAAATTTATTGAGCAAGCGCATATTTGCAGAAGTTATGGTGCGGCAATAATTGTGATGGCTTTTGATGAAAAAGGGCAAGCAGATACCAAAGAACGTAAGGTTGAAATTTGCCATAGAGCATATAAAATTTTAACGGAGCAAGTTGGTTATGCACCACAAGAAATAATTTTTGATCCAAACGTTTTTGCAGTAGCTACCGGTATTGAAGAGCACAATAATTATGCAGTCGATTTTATAGAAGGTACAAGAGAAATAAAAAGATTGATGCCGCTTGTAAAAGTAAGTGGTGGTGTTAGTAATGTATCTTTTTCGTTTAGAGGAAACGACCATGTACGTGAAGCGATACACAGTGTATTTCTGTATCATGCCATACAAGCGGGTATGGATATGGGTATTGTAAACGCAGGGCAGTTGGTTATTTACGATGATATTGAGCCTACGCTAAAACAACTTTGCGAAAATGTATTGCTCAATAAAAACAATGACAGCAACGAAGCTACCGAAGCATTAATAAATTTTGCAGAGACGGTAAAAGCCAAAGGAAAAGAAATTGTAAAAGATGAAAGGTGGAGAGAGGAAAATGTTCAGAAAAGATTGGCGCACTCTCTTGTAAATGGCATTACAGATTATATAGATGCAGATACAGAAGAAGCCAGACTTGCTTATGATCGCCCACTGGAAGTGATAGAAGGGCCATTGATGGATGGTATGAATATAGTAGGTGATTTGTTTGGCGCAGGAAAAATGTTTCTACCACAGGTGGTAAAAAGTGCAAGGGTAATGAAGAAGGCTGTGGCGGTTTTACAACCATACATTGAAGAGGAGAAAAGAACAGCCCCCCCACCCCCCGAAGGGGGGATCGGCGAACCTTCTGATAAAATGGAAAAGTTTTATAATTATCAGAATGCAGACCCAATGCTTTATGGTTTATTAAAGGAATTTGTAAAGCAAAGCAGGAGTACTCCAACAGATGCGGAGAATGCTTTATGGCAAATGCTTAGAGGAAAAAAATTAGAAGGGTACAAGTTTAGAAGACAACACATTATTGGAAGTTATATAGCAGATTTTATTTGCCTTAAAGCGAAGCTGATAATTGAAGTAGATGGGCTAATACATCAACTACCGGCTAACAAAGCAAACGATGAAGAAAGAACAAAATGGTTAAAAGAAAAAGGATTTGAAGTAATACGATTTACAAACGAAGAAGTAATTGGCGATACTGAAAACGTTTTGGCTAAAATTTTAAATGAGTTAGCTATTATCCAGAGTGCTGCACTAATCCCTCCTTCGGGGGGTGGGGGGGCTGGACCTGCCAAGATATTACTAGCAACTGTAAAAGGCGACGTGCATGATATTGGAAAAAATATTGTGGGTGTAGTGCTTGGTTGCAATGGGTACGATATTATTGATTTGGGTGTAATGGTTTCTGCAGATAAAATTTTGCAAGAAGCAAAAAAACATAACGTTGATATTATTGGTTTAAGTGGATTGATAACCCCATCGCTTGATGAAATGGTGCATATTGGAAAAGAAATGACAAGGCTAAAAATGGATATTCCTTTGTTGATTGGCGGTGCTACAACAAGCCGTATGCACACAGCAGTAAAAATAGCACCCGAGTATGAGCATGGCGTAGTGCATGTATTAGATGCGAGCCGTAGCGTAACTGTAGCCAGCAGTTTGCTAAACAAAGAAACCAAAACAGATTTTTTAGGGAATATAAAAACGGAATACGAAACGCTTAAAACAGATTTTACAAATAAGCGTACGGTTAAGCAATATCAAAAATATGCTGATGCAAAAAACAATGGAGCAAAAATAAATTGGGAAAATTACACACCCACAGCACCAACATTTACTGGTACAAAAAATTTATACAATTATTCATTAGCAGAAATTGCTGAATACATTGATTGGAAACCATTTTTTATTGCATGGGAATTACATGGCAATTTTCCACAAATATTAACGGATGAAATTGTGGGCAAGCAAGCAACGGATTTGTACAACGATGCAAAAAAATTATTGAAACAAATTATTGATGAAAATTGGTTGCAAGCAAAAGGCGTTATCGGTTTTTGGGAGGCGGAAAGAACTGCACCAGATACAGTTTTGATAAAAGCCCCTTCCAACTCTTCCGAAGGGGGAACTAAAGAAATTGATCTACAGTTTCTTCGTCAGCAATCGAAAAAGGCGGCCGGGCAACCAAATTTATCATTATCGGATTTCATTTCCCCCTCAAATGATTTCATGGGGGCATTCTCTGTAACAATTGAAGGTATAGAGCCGCATATTAAAAAGTTTGAGGACAATTTAGATGATTATAGTAAGATAATGTTACAGGCTTTGGCAGATCGTTTTGCAGAAGCATTTGCAGAGGTGTTGCATAAAAAAACCAGAACGGATTATTGGGGTTATGAAAAAGATGAACAGCTAACCAATGACCAGTTAATTAAAGAAGAATATTCCGGTATTCGTCCTGCGCCAGGTTACCCTGCATGCCCTGACCATACTGAAAAATACAAGTTATTTGAATTACTTGGCGGTGAAGAAACTACGGGTATTCATTTAACAGAATCATTGGCAATGTACCCTGCATCATCCGTTTGTGGGTGGTATTTTGCACACCCACAAAGTAAATATTTTGGTGTTGGCAAAATAGAAAAAGATCAATTTGATGATTATACTGCTCGTAAAAAAATGAGTAAAGATGAAATGGAAAGATGGTTGAGGCCGATATTGGAATAATTAGTATAAATACGTAAATTTGATTTAAATATAATTTTATGACCCACGCAATAGATGATAAAATTTATACGGTAGATGAATATATTTTGTTGGATGAAGCATCCGATATTAGGCATGAATTTATTAACGGTCAATTATACGATATATCTGGAGCTACTGATTTGCATAATGAAATTACAGGTAATTTCTATCTCTTAATGAGAAATTTATTAAAAAATACCTCTTACAAAGTTTACATGGAAGGTGTAAAGTGTAAAATTCAAGGAGATGAATACTATACTTATCCTGATGTTTTTATTACTAATGATGAAACAGATAAAGATAATAAATACATCAAACAACAACCATCATTAATAGTTGAAGTGCTAAGCGATAGCACAAGAAAATATGACTCTGTAGATAAGTTTATTCAATACCAAAAAATAAATTCTTTACAATATTATATTTTAGTTGAGCCAGAAGTTGTTTCTGTTCATTGCTTTAGTAAAGATGAAAGCGGCGAATGGAAAGCTGCTATTTATACAAAATTGGAGGAGGTAATTTATTTGAAATTGTTATCTATTCAGATACCATTAGATGCTATTTATAAATCGTAATTATAAATTTTGAAACTAGTTTCTATAAAATTAAACCGTATTTTATATGATCATTTTAATTTAAACAAAATGGCACTTAAACAAATAGACCATGGTAGCAAAGAATATTTACAAATGGTAAATCTAAGAAATGCTGTACTAAGACGACCATTGGGGTTAACTTTTAGTCATGATGAATTATTAATGGAGAGAGACGAAATTTTAATTGTATGCACAGATGAGGAAGAAATGCTTGGCTGTTGTATGCTTGTAAAAGTAGATAATGAAACTTTGAGGCTTCGCCAAATGGCTGTAGCACCTAATCTTCATGGAAAAGGCATAGGTGCCTCTATAATAAATTTTGCTGAAAACCTAGCAGCAGATAAAGGGTTTAAAAAAATAACCATGCATGCTAGAGATACTGCATTAGGTTTCTACGAAAAATTTGGTTATCAAATAAAGGGAAAACAATTTATAGAAGTAAATACCCCTCACCATGTTATGGAAAAAATAATATAAATCTTACACAGCAAAACTCTCCCCACAACCACAGCTCCTACTTGCATTTGGGTTATCAAAGTAAAATCCTTTACCATTTAGTCCATCGCTGAATTCGAGCTCCGTATTTACGAGGTATAAAAAACTTTTTAGGTCGCACACAATTTTTACACCTTTGTCTTCAAACACTTGGTCCATAGGTTTTACTTCGTTATCAAAATCCATTTTGTAACTCAATCCGCTACAACCGCCGCCTACCACACCAACACGAAGAAAGTACGAAGCATCATCTGCCACCCCGCTTTCTTTCATTAAGTTCAGTACTTTTTGCTTAGCCTTATCTGAAATGTAAATTAAATTATCTACTGCACCCTTGCCCCCCGAAAGAGTGTTTTGGGTATCTGCTAATACAGAGTTTAAAGTAGTATTTGAAGTTTGGGTTTCTACCATTGTAAAATTCTTTTATTCGTTCGATAAACGACAATAAAAAGATAGACTATAAATTATTGTAACGCTCAAAAGTCCCCTTTCAAGAGATTTAGGGAGCTACTAATGTACTACACTCTCTTCAAACTTAAACAACTCCATACCATTCTTAGCACGGTAATCGTTTATAGCAGCTTTTATAGCATCTTCTGCTAATACAGAGCAATGGATTTTTACAGGGGGCAAATTTAACTCCTCCACAAAATCCATATTATCTACTGTAATAGCTTCTGCAATACTTTTTCCTTTTAACCACTCGGTAGCCAACGATGAGGATGCAATAGCGGAGCCACACCCAAAGGTTTTAAACTTTGCATCTGTAATTACACCTGTAGCATCATCCACCTGTATTTGAAGGCGCATTACGTCTCCACATTCTGGTGCACCTACAAGGCCTGTACCTACATTTTTATCTGCTTTATCAAGCGTACCTACATTTTTAGGGTTTTGATAATGGTCTATTAATTTTTCTGAGTATGCCATTTTATTTAATTTAAAATTTTTAATTACGAATTACGGGTTTAATAATATAACAACGCTAATTAGCAATCGTTGCCTTTTTGTTTAATATTTTCACAAAGTACTAACGTTCGTAATACAACATTCGTAATTCGTGTTTTTTTTAATGCGCTGCCCACTCTATACTATTCAAATCTATTCCCTCTTTATACATTTCCCAAAGTGGACTCATTTCTCTAAGTTTAATAACAGTATCACTTATTGCCTTTACGGTGTAATCTATTTGCTCATCGGTTGTAAATCTACCAAGCCCAAAACGAAGTGAGCTATGTGCCAAATCATCGCCCAAGCCCAAGGCTTTTAAAACATACGATGGTTCCAACGATGCAGAAGTACAAGCCGAGCCAGAGCTTAATGCAATATTTTTATTAAAACCCATTAACAAACCTTCACCTTCTACATGCTTAAAAGAAATATTGGTTACATGCGGTAAACGATGTTCAGTGCTACCATTTATATAAGCCTCTTCTAACAACATTAAAGCGTTCTCTAGTTTATCTCTCATTTTGCTAATACGTTTTGTATCTGCTTCCATATCCTGCATACAAAGCTCACAAGCCTTACCCATACCTACTATACCTGGTACATTCAATGTTCCGCTACGCATGCCACGCTCATGGCCGCCACCGTCCATTTGTGCCGTTACTTTTACACGTGGGTTTTTACGACGCACATACAATGCGCCTACGCCCTTAGGCCCGTACATTTTATGTGCCGTAAACGCCATTATATCTATACCATCTTTTATTACATTAACAGGTATTTTTCCAACCGCTTGCACCGCATCTGTAAAAAATAAAACACCATGCTTTTTTGCAATAGCACCAATTTCTTGTACAGGATTTATTACGCCAATTTCATTGTTAGCATACATTATAGAAATCAAAATTGTGCTAGGCTTTATTGCTGCTTCCAATTCTGCTAAATCTATTAAGCCATCGGGTTTTACTTGCAAATAAGTTACTTCACCGCCTATTTTTTCTAGGTGCTTACAAGTGTCTAAAACCGCTTTATGCTCGGTAGTTGCGGTAATTATATGATTTCCCTTTTGTGAATACATTTCAAACACACCCTTTATACCAAGATTATCGCCTTCAGTAGCGCCACTTGTAAAAATAATTTCTTTCGGGTCTGCACCTATCAATTTTGCCACTTGCTCACGAGCATAATCCACAGCTTCCTCGGCCTTCCAACCAAAAGGGTGGTTACGGCTTGCAGCATTACCATAATCCTCTAAAAAGTAGGGGGTCATGGCCTCCAAAACCCTCGGATCCATTGGCGTAGTAGAATTGTTATCTAAGTAAATCGGTAATTTTAACATCTATCTTTTATTATTTGTATGCAAATTTACTACAAATGGCTTACTTTGGGTTTGCTAAATTAGAAATAAATAGAAACCCATGTTAGAACCTGAACATATAGGCATTGCCGTAAAAAATTTATCAATATCTGTACCGCTATTTGAAAAACTGCTTAATAGTAAGTGCTACAAAACAGAAACCGTAAAAAGCGAAGCCGTGAACACTGCTTTTTTTAAAACAGGAAACACCAAAATTGAATTGGTACAAAGCAACACCGAAGATGGTGTAATTGCAAAGTTTATAGAACGCAAAGGCGAAGGCATGCACCATATTGCTTTTGAAGTGGCGGATATCGAAGCCGAAATGGCTCGTTTGCAAGCAGAAGGGTTTGTTTTGTTAAATGAAAAACCAAAAATAGGAGCAGACAATAAACTCGTTTGTTTTTTACACCCAAAGGGAACGAATGGAGTATTGGTGGAG
This sequence comes from Ferruginibacter sp., assembly GCA_043765095.1. GTDB lineage: Bacteria > Bacteroidota > Bacteroidia > Chitinophagales > Chitinophagaceae > Ferruginibacter. The sequence goes on along the minus strand of JAYUJS010000614.1, from coordinate 5,389 downwards.
TTATGCCAGGAAATAAAGGGTTGAAAATTGTTTAAAGAGTTAATGAATTAAAAGAAGTAAAATGTACCTGTTGTAGAAATTATTAAATATGGCAGATGATTAGATTATAAAATCTCTAAAAAATTACGATTGGTAAGTACAATTTTTTCAAATGGAAAGCCAACTTTATGAAAACTTCCTAGCTTTAAAAAAAGATTTTGAGGATAAAAGCAATATGGTTTTTACAAATCTATTATCCTCTAAACCGTTTTATTTTTTATAAATAATCACACAGCTATTCGCCCCCAAAGTAATCTCACTCCCAATAATTGATTCTTCAAATCTATTATTCAACACAACTGTTTTCCACCCACTACTTTTTATTTTTATTTTTTGTGATGAACTATTTCCATTAAACCAAACTTGTATCTTTTTCCAACTATCATTTACCGCAACGCCATTTAGTGCATAGGCTATAACTCCAGCAGGTTGATTATCTATAAAACGTAGATTGGCTTTTATGCTAGCAGTAGTAGGCAAACGAAACGCAGGATGCGCCTTACGCATTCGCACAAGCCCTTGCACATAATCAAACACAGCTTTGTTTTTTGTTTTCAAACTCCAATCTATTTCATTTATATCATCTGGCGATTTGTAAGAATTTTCTACGCCTTTTTTTGTACGCAAAAACTCTGTGCCAGCATGTAAAAAACTTATGCCTTGCGATGTAAGTACAATAGACAATGCAAGCTTCTGCATTTCTGTACGCTCTGCTTCAGAATTATTTGGGTTGCTGTTTAATAATCTATCCCACAATACATGGTTGTCGTGGCACTCTACATACGTAACCGTTTGGTATGGTTCTTTTGCATAAGGTGCTTTACTATAATTTACTTTGCTATAATTTATTTGTGGGTGTTGTGTAGAGGCTACAATACCAAATTTTATACTTTCTTCCATATCTGCTCTGCCACTTGCAAAACCTCTATCATTTTTTTCAAACACACTGCCTTTTATTCCATCACGAATATCATCGCTAAACACACCTACTTTATCTAGCTGCATGGTATTCTTTTTTACCGCTCGCTTATCTTCTGCTAAGGTAGAGCCCCCCGATGTCCACCCTTCTCCATAAATAATGATACTAGGTTTTATTTTATATAATTCTTTCGAAATAATATTCATAGTTTCAATGTCATGCACACCCATCAAATCAAAACGAAATCCATCAATGTGATATTCTTTTACCCAATACAACACAGACTCGAGCATAAATTTTCTCATCATTGCTTTTTCACTTGCCGTTTCATTTCCACATCCTGAAGCGTCACTAAATTTTCCTTCAGAGGTTTGCCTGTAATAATACCCAGGTACTATTTGGTTAAAATTAGATTCGTTTGTTGTGCCTGTGTGATTGTACACCACATCCATCACCACACTTAAACCTTTACTGTGAAAAGTTTTTACTAATTGTTTAAATTCTTTTATTCTTACTGCACCATCGTCAGCATTGGTGCTATAAGAACCATCAGGCGTATTATAATTTTGTGGGTCGTAGCCCCAATTGTATTGAGCTTTGTTAGGTTCAGCTTCATCTACAGAATTATAATCGTACAAAGGCAATAGTTGTATATGTGTTATACCTAAGTCAACCAAATGGTCTAGCCCTGTAGAAAGTCCATCATTATTTTTTGTGCCGGTTTCGGTAAGCCCGATAAATTTTCCTTTGTGTGTAATGCCAGAGTTGGCTGCTATGCTTGCATCACGTACATGCAACTCATATACTATGGCATCTGTTTTATTTTTTAATACAGGAGCTTTATCAGCAGCCCAGTCAATAGGGTTTGTTTTTTGCATATCTACAATCATGGCACGCTTACCATTAGTGCCTACTGCTTTTGCATAAGGGTCGGGCACTTCATCTAGCCATGCCCCATTATGCTCTACACTAAATGTGTAATAATCTCCCAAGTGTGTTCCCACCAAAGCCGCTGTCCATGTACCTTGCAGGGCTTTTTTCATATTGATGGTTTGCACCGCTTCGCCTCCAAGCCCTTTGCTATACAATCTCAATTTTACTTGCGTAGCTGTAGGTGCCCATACACGAAAGTTGGCATTGTTTTTTACAAATGTTAAGCCCAAGCCTTTACCTGTATAAGTTGGAAATTGTTTATCGCTTTGCGCTTTGCTATTAAATAATGATGTTACAAATGCTAAGAGCATACATATTCGTTTCATGTATAAAAATTTTGATAAACGAATATAAAGGATAATGTTGTATTGAAAAGTACAATTGAAGTTATTGCAATAACTATTTTTAAACTAAATAAAATGTTGCATTGAAACCCTAAAACAGAAAAAACATTATAGCATTATGAAGTTAATTATAGTTGAAGGTTTTACTACAAAATATTTTATAAAGTAAGGTAAGCATTTAAGTAAAATATTTCTAAAATCTGAAAAATTAATTTAGAATGAAAATAAAAAATTTCTTTTCTTATTGTAAATTCCAAATTTTATTTGAAATTGTAACATTAAAAAAGTTTAACAAAAAAACACAATGTTTTAAAAATTTAAAATATGAAACAAGCATTCATTTTTCCAGGGCAAGGAGCACAATTTAGAGGCATGGGTAAAAATTTATATGATAGTAACGAAGCTTCAAAATTATTATTTGAAGAAGCAAATGAAATATTGGGTTTTAAAATAAGCGAAATTATGTTTACTGGTAGTGAGGAAGATTTAAAACAAACGAATATTACACAACCAGCAATATTTATACATTCTGTAGCAACATTTAAAAATATAGATGGAGCAAAACCAGATATGGTTGCTGGACATTCGCTAGGAGAATTTTCTGCTTTAGTAGCAAATGGTGCATTAGGTTTTGCAGATGCATTGCGCTTGGTAGCAGTACGTGCAAGTGCTATGCAAAAAGCTTGTGAGGCTAACCCAAGTACAATGGCGGCAGTATTAAACTTAGATATTGAAAAAGTAGAACAAATATGTAACGAAATAGTGGCAGAAACAAATGAAGTAGTAGTAGCAGCAAATTATAACTGCCCGGGGCAATTAGTAATAAGTGGCTCCATTAAGGGAATAGAAATAGCATGTGAACGTATGAAAGAAGCTGGCGCAAAACGGGCATTGGTATTACCTGTTGGTGGTGCATTTCACTCACCCCTAATGGCACCTGCAAGAGAAGAACTAGCTACAAAAATAAATAGTACAAATTTTAATACTCCTACTTGTGCTATATACCAAAATGCAGTAGCAGTAGCCGTTAAAGATGCCGCACAAATTAAAGAAAATTTAATAGCACAACTTACAGCACCTGTAAAATGGACACAATGTATACAAGCTATGATAGCTGATGGCGCTACCAATTTTATAGAATGTGGCCCTGGTAAAGTACTACAAGGTTTGGTGCTAAAAATAAATAAAGAAATGTTGGTGGAGGGGTTTAGCTAATGGAAAGTGGGTAGAGAGTGCCGAGTATGACTGGGGATTTAGTATGTAGAAATTAATTTTAAATTTTGATAAAAACAAAAAATCGAAACAAAAAATGTTGGTTCGATTTTTAATAAAATAATACCTTTAGCGTTAAAAATATTTTTTTTAGATAGTCACTTTTGAGTTTTTAACTTTGAACATTGAACCTTTAACGAATAGGGATTTGTGATGTTGGGGAATTTGAAACTCGACAAGCCCGAAACCGCTGCCCTATTGAAAACAAACGTACAAGATTACAAACAAAAACCCACCGATGTTTGTAATGCCCGAACAACTGCTACCATGTTAATAATGATTAAGATTACAACGTCCTGGCCCAATATTGCCAAACCGTGTTAGCTATTGTTCTTTTCTCTCGGTGTTTGGAAGTTTAAATTTTAGTCGTAAGTTTGTAACCATTGTATAAGGTTAAACAACTTGGTTATGAGTGAATATTTATCATTATCGGAAGCTTCTGAACTAATTGGCAAAAGCAAAGAAACTTTAAGGCGTTGGGATAGAGAAGGTAAATTGTCTGCTGTCCGTGAGCCTATGAGTAATTACCGTGTATATAGAAAAGCGGAAGTCCAAACTTTGTTTTCTGATTTTCTAAGTCAAGATACAAAAGAAACTGTGTCTAATTTTATAGAACCTGAAAACGAATATCGGGTTTTAGAATTGTTTGCAGGTGCTGGAGGTTTGGCTGTTGGTATGGAAAAAGCTGGGCTGAAGTGTGTCGCACTAAATGAAATAGATAAATGGGCTTGCCAAACTTTACGTAAAAATCGTCCAAAATGGAAAGTATTGGAAGGTGATATAAAAGCATTTGATTTTTCTGAATATTATAATAAAGTTGATGTCGTAACTGGCGGGTTTCCTTGCCAAGCATTTAGTTACGCAGGAAAGAAATTGGGTTTAGCCGATGCAAGAGGAACACTTTTTTATGAGTTTGCAAGAGTTGTTAAAGAAGTAAACCCACCAATTTGCATTGGCGAAAATGTTCGTGGATTGTTGAGCCACGAAAACGGAAAAACGTTGCAAGGAATGATTTCAATTTTAGATGAAATTGGTTATAATGTAGTTCCAATACAAGTTTTGAAAGCAATAAATTTTAAAGTTCCGCAAAAACGTGAACGGTTAATTGTAGTTGGAATTCGAAAGGATATTGATTTGAAATATGAATATCCTAAACCTTATAAAAAAATATACAACCTAAAAGATGCCTTAAAAAAAAGCGAATTGTTTGAATGCAAAGTGCCAAAATCAGAAGGTGCAAAATATCCAAAAAGCAAAATCGACGTCTTGGATTTAGTACCTCAAAAAGGTTATTGGCGTGATTTGCCTTTGGAAATTCAAAAGCAATTTATGGGTGGAAGTTTCTATCTCGGTGGGGGCAAAACTGGTATTGCTCGTAGGATTGGCTGGGATGAGCCTTGCCTAACTTTAACTTGTAGTCCTGCCCAAAAACAAACGGAACGTTGCCATCCCGAAGAAACTCGTCCTTTTACCGTTCGTGAATATGCAAGAATTCAAACTTTTCCTGACGATTGGAAGTTTGAAGGTTCAATTGTTCAACAATACAAACAAATTGGAAACGCTGTTCCTGTAAATCTTGGTAGAGAAGTTGGCTATTCAATTATAAAATTTCTCAATCAATATTATAGTTTGTCAAAGCCCAAATAGTAACTGTAATTCTCAAAAGTTATTTGGTTTAAAATGCTGCGTTTAGATGTTTTAGTTTCTGATTTTATTTCGTCAATAGCAGAATTTTCAATAACTTCATTACTTTGTTCTATCGAGTTTAAGTAATCTTTTATTGCCATGGGTAATGCCTTGTAAAGTTGCAATAGTGCGTCTTGCTTGCCTGAAAGCAAAGCATAAAATTGGTCACCTGAAATTTTGTAAACCCTGCTATGGC
>JAYUJS010000613.1:0-5224 GCA_043765095.1 Ferruginibacter sp. | reverse complement strand
GAGCACCACCAAGCTTTACAGCACCACTCGGGTTAGCATTATTTATACCATTGGTGTAGGTAATTGCATCTATTAAATCAGTTACAGCAATTACCTTTAATTGGCCTGTAGTAGGGCTTACTACCATTACACTGTCAGATGAAGCAGACCCGGTTTCTAAACCTGTTATAGCTAAAAAATTTGCCGCAGTTGTGTTTATTGTAGTTTGCTTTATAAGTGCACCACCTAATTGTACTGTTTTTCCATTTTTAGAAAGCCCATTGTTTGCATTATTCAAATAACCACCAAGACTATCTTTCAGTTGCTTTGGTGTTACATATAAAATTGTACTGTCTGCTTTTGTAATTACTGCTGTACTACTATCTAGTACCCATTTAATAGTACCCTTATTGTCTATTACTTTTGTAGATACTTTCTGTGCGCTTGCTGTAAATACTATAGCAAAAGCAGCCATAAGGAGGATGGAAATTTTTCTCATATTTGTTTTTTTATTTTTGGTTTTTGATAATTGTTATTATAAAATTTGAACTATTTTAATTTCATCAAATTGAGCACAAGCTATTTCAGCCATTATAGTGTTTATATTAACTACCAAAAAGGAAATTAACACACCATTTCTATATAAAAAAACTTTATCAGGGTCGGATATAACGGCCGGTGTTACAAAATTTGTTTGACCATTTGAAGCTACATAATATACTTTTTTTTGTACAGAAGAGGTAAGTACAGTTGGGTAAACAGATTTCACTTTTCCATTTATATCAGCTACTAATATTTTATCAGTTGTTATATCACCAGTGCTTAAGGTATCAATAATTATTTGTCCCTTTATTTGCATTGCAGCAAGCGGCGTAGTAGTACCTATACCAACCCAACCATCTTTTGTAATGCGAACTCTTTCAAAAGAATTGGTTTTAAAAACAACATCCTTATTGTCTGTAGTACCTATAAAATTTGTGCCCGCAGTTGTACCTGTGTTACCGAACGTATTCCAATTATTGGTTATAACGCTGCCAGCAGTAGATTTTATCCATTTAGTGCCATCGCAATAATATACGCCTGGTGTAATATCATTTATAGTAGCTGTATCATAAACCATCATTCCTTTTACAAAATTGTTTAAAGGTGCAGAAAGAATGGTAGAAACCAAAGCCAACCTTGGCAGTAAAAATCCTTTGTTAGAGGATTCTATTTCTAAAATTGCATCAGCATTTGCAACAGATGCTGTTACACTTATTTTAACTTGTGCAAACATATTATTACTGCATGCAATAAACAATAAGCCTAAGAATATTTTGTGTGTGATATTTTTTTTAAATTTTCTCAAACTTTACAATAGAAATGTTTAAAAATTTATTGTTTATTTTTTTATGTATGGAATACTTTTAACATAACGTTGTTAAAATTATTTTATTGCATGAGCATAAAAATAATTTTATTAAAATAAAAATTTAAAATATTGTATCGTAATCAAATTATTTTAAAACATTCATTCGCTTACATATCCAAGTTATATATTTTTTATATTTATTATATCCGTTTTTCCACAACCTCTTTCAATAACACAAAATTTGGTATTACTGCGTATGCAAAACCAGTATAATTACTATATTTTTTTTAAAATAAATAAATAAAATAATATTTATAATAATGTTCCGTTATAATTATAGAAAAGTTAAATTTTATATTCTTTTTATCCATTATCTACTTGTTTTTTTTAATACCAAATCTACAGCTATGAAAAAATTATTTCTTTTATCTTCTATGTTTTTATTATTAGCTAATTTTAATACAATAGCTCAAATGAGCAGAGTTGGAGTTACAGTACCTACATTAGAAGTAAATCTTTTTGCAAAAGATGTAAATAATAGTATTTATTTAGCCGATGGGGTTTTAATAAATTTTAATAATATTTTTAGTCCCAATGTAGATAACAATGACGTAAGAAAAATATTTAACGTTGCAGATAATTTAGCAATACGATGCGCAAATTACAATTTAATAGTAGAAAGAAGGCCTGAAATAAACTTAACAGATACAGTAAAACTGAGTTTAACCAATACAAGAATTGGTCTTTACAGGTTTGATATAGACCCCTCTGTTTTGTCAAATTTTATTACTACTACAGAAGCATTTTTAATAGATAAGTTTATGCAAACGGAAACTAGTGTAAGTTTTATAAATGTTACAACATATCCATTTAATATAACAGCAGACCCAGCTAGCAAATTATGGGATAGATTTATTATTATTTATAAACAACTAGATAATACAAGTTTTACAACAATTACTGCAAACAGAAATATTAATAATACTATAACAATAAATTTTGGCACAGTAAATGAAAAAGCTGTTAGCAATTACGTTGTTCAACAAAGCAATGATGGTATAAATTTTACTAATTTGCCAAATAATATCAGCCCTTTATCTGCGATTGGGGGCAATTCATCTTACATAAAAATAGATGTTACAGCTAGCAAAGCCACAAATTGGTACAGAGTTCGTTTAAACAATACCAATGGCAATATAAAATATTCAACTATTGCAATGGTTGCAGATGTTTATGAGACTAATATTTCAGCTACACCTACTATTAATATTTATCCAAACCCTGTAGAAAACAATACTATAAATTTACATTTTGCAAATCAACAAAAAGGATCTTACACAATATTTATAACAAATAGCACAGGACAAATAGTACACAGGGAGCAAATAAATTTGCAAAATAATTTGCAGAGAAATATTTATATTAATAATCTAGCAAAAGGAACTTATCATGCCATAATTGTAGATACAGCTAGCAAAAAAACTAGTATAGCATTTGTCACTAAATAAATTTTTTTACATAATTTTTAGCCTGTTGCAAATTAATTTTTGCATCAATATTTATATAGTTAATAAAGTTGAAAATAAAAACATATATTTGAAATTTTAGTATTGTACTAGATAACGCAATTTTTAAAAAACCCAACATTGATGAAAAAAATTTACGCCCTTTCAACTCTAGTAATTTTATTATGTTTAAATGCCATTACTTATGCGCAAAACTGTGGTGAAGTATATGGCACCGGCTATGCAGGTGCAGGTTCTTCTATCGGAATAAGAAAATATGACTTTGGTACAAATTTATATAGCCCTTTATCACTCATAAATACTGCTTTATTTGTAGCGCCAAATACAATGAATAATGGTGGGCCAATAGCAATAGATCCTCTAACCCAAGAAATAAATTATCATACAGATGCAACAGCACCTCGAAGAATTGCATTATTCAATTTCTCATCTTCAAGTTTAAACATTGTAAATTTTCCTGCAGCATTAGATGCAACAGTGGGGGAACAAGTTTATTGCAGTGGTTACAAACCATTATCTCATCGTTGTTTTTATATGACTGGGAGCTTTTTAAGCACATTCCCTTCACCCGCAATATCTGCATTTTTTAGTATAGATTTTACTAACCCCGCCGCTCCTACTTATAACATTTACAACACTACACTTACAGCAGGTTCACCGTTTGTAAATTTAATAAACGGGGCTAATGCAGGGGCTGATTTATGTTTTGATGCAAACGGTATTGGATATTTAGTTACAGGCTCTAAACAATTATTTAGGCTCACCACCAACGAAACAAACTCTACTGCCATCTTTACTTACTTAGCAAATTTAAGTGCATTAACGTTTGCACCTACGGCGGTAGCATTTAACCCCGACAATAGTAGACTAATTATTACTGGTGCTACAGAAACCGTTGCAGAATATAATTTAGCAACAAACGTAGCTTTTAATCTTACCACTGCATCAGGGTATATTGCACCAGACCTTGCTAGCTGTTTTTTTCCTAATTTAAATCCATTACTACAGGTTACAAAATCGTATTTTGATGTTACACAAAATCTAGCACCGCCCGCAGTAGTTGTACTTACAAATGATATTGTAGAATATACCATTACTGTTACCAATAATGGAAATATAAATGCAGGCGGCTTTACAATTTCGGATGCAATACCTGCTGGTACTTCATATATAGCTAGTAGCACTACTCTTAATGGTATCGCTGTTACTGATGCTAGCGGTGCTGTTTTCCCTTTTGCAACAACTCAACCTGCCAGTAGTAATGACCACTTAACTGCAAATGGCATTCTAACCACTGTACTTACAACTGGCGCACCAATATGTACTATAAAATACAAAGTAAAAGTAGTAGCAAATGCTGGCCCAATAATAAATACTGTTACAGCAAGTGTAGCAGGCACAGAACCTGCTACACCTCTTACTGCTACCGCATCAGTTACATTTAATGCCAATGGATTACTACCTTTAACTTTTATAGATTTTAAAACAACAAAAATTAAAAATACAGTACAATTAAATTGGATTACTAGCAATGAAATAAATAACAATCGTTTTGAAATAGAAGTGAGCAACGATGATATAAATTATAAAAAAATTGGAACAGTTTTGGCAAATGCTAATTCATCTGTAAATCATAATTATGATTTTACTGATAAAACTCCAACATTAGGCTATAACTTTTATCGTTTAAAACAAATTGACAATAACAATAAATTTTCCTACTCATATGTTCAAAATATAAATTTTGACAAGTTTAATAATTTAGAAATACAAGTTTTCCCAAACCCTGTAAAAACAGGCTTTACTAATTTAATTATTTCTAATAATTTTAAAATATTACATGTAAAAATTTACAACACACTTGGACAACAAATGTTATCGCAAGTATATAATAATATTGGAAATAACATTAAACTAAACTTAATCAATTTTACGAAAGGATTGTATTTTGCAGTTGTAATTGCTGATAATAAAATAATACAAAATACCAAGCTTATAATTGAATGATATTAAACAATAATTATAAAAATGAGCTATCTAAAGATGGCTCATTTTTTTATTAAAAAAATTATTTGTGATTTTTCGAAACATTGAAAGTATACTTCTAAGGAATATTTAAAAAATATTATTACAATTTAAAGTAAGAATAAATAGCACTTTATTTCTTTTTAATCAAAAGTTAGAAATAGTAAGATTTTTTATTATAAAAAAATGCAAAACCCTGTAAAATATGTGAACTAATTTTAAGATTGTTTTTAATAATTACTCTATATAGATTATAAAAAAATATTATTTTTTATAATAAAAACAAATTAGTGATGTTGAAATTAAATTTCAAAAAAAATACAATATTTTTATAAAAAAACTT
>JAYUJS010000612.1:0-5234 GCA_043765095.1 Ferruginibacter sp. | reverse complement strand
AAAACTATCTACTTATTCCATTTTACTCAATATCGTACCTATCCACACTTTCTATACCTTGCAATGCTAGCAATGCTGTTACAAGTTTTTCCAACTCATCTTTATCATGTACAAATACTTTTACGTTGCCTTTAAAAATTCCATCATTTGCCTCTATCGTCATTGCAGAAATATTTACTCGTAATTCTCCACTTATAAGATTTGTTATTTTATGTATTACCCCCACATCATCTAACCCTACAATTTTTAGACCCGTAAGAAAAGATATTTCTTTATTTTTTGCCCACTTTGTTTTTACTATCCTATGCCCATGGTTTGCCATAAGCCTTGTGGCATTAGGGCAGTTTGTTCTATGTATTTTCAATCCCTCTCCTGTAGTTACAAATCCAAATACATCATCGCCAGGTATGGGGTTGCAACATTTAGCAAGCGTATACATTATTTTGTCGCTGCTTTCACCAAATATTATTAGCTCAGTATCTTTTTTATTTGCAGGTTTATAATCTGGGTCGTATACAAATTTTTCATCAGGCACCAACTTTACAGGCTTTGGCGCCATCAGTTTATCACCATGCACCGTAAATTCTTTAAGCTCTTTTAGGTCTATTTTTTTTGTAGCTATCTCATACAATAAATCTAGCGTGCTTTGTATTTTATAAAACTGGCAAAGTTCTTCCATATTAGTTACACTGTTGGCAGCACCAATACCTTCTAGTTTTTTTTGTAAAATGTATTTTCCATCATCTGCAATTGTGCGCTTTTCTTCTTTTAAAGTGTCTTTTATTTTTGCCCTTGCCTTACTCGTTATTACAAAGTTGAGCCATTCTGTATTAGGCTTTTGTTTTGCACTTGTTATAATTTCTATTTGGTCTCCGCTTTTTAGTTTATAACTTATTGGTACTAATTTGTGGTTTACTTTTGCACCTATACATTTACTACCTACTGCTGTGTGTACGCCAAATGCAAAGTCTAATGCAGTAGCACCAATTGGCAGCATTTTCACTTCACCTTTTGGTGTATACACATATATTTCTTCTGTAAGAAAAGATGATTTAAAGTCTTGTAAAAAATCCAACGAATCGCTATCGTTGTTGGCTAGGCTTTCTCTTATTTGATGAAACCATTGGTCAAATCTACTTTCTTCACTAGCTCCTTCTTTATATTTCCAATGAGCCGCTAATCCTTTTTCGGCTATATCGTTCATACGCTTGGTGCGTATTTGCACTTCTACCCATTTGCCTTGTGGGCCCATTACAGTAGTATGCAATGCTTCATAGCCATTACTTTTAGGATTACTAAGCCAGTCTCTAAGCCTCTCAGGGCTTGGGTTGTAGGCGTCGGTAATAATACTGTATACTTTCCAGCACTCTTCTTTTTCTTTTTCGGCTACTGCATTTACTAGTATTCTTATAGCAAACAAATCATACACTTCTTCAAAAGCCACACCTTTCTTTTTTATCTTACTCCAAATAGAATGTATACTTTTTGGTCGGCCATATATTTCAAAATCAAAACCTATTTTATCTAATTTTTCTTTTATTGGTTTTATAAAATCGTTTATATATTTACTCCTCTCTTTTTTGGTATCTTGTAGCTTTTGAGCAATAAATTTAAACGTATCTGGCTCCATGTATTTCATGGATAAATCTTCCATTTCAGTTTTTATATTGTACAAACCCATACGGTGTGCAAGTGGCGCATACACATATACCGTTTCACTACTTATTTTTAATTGTTTCTCCCGCTTCATGCTATCCATCGTACGCATATTGTGTAAGCGATCTGCCAGTTTTATCAATATTACTCTAGGGTCATCTGTAAGCGTAAGTAAAATCTTTTTAAAATTTTCTGCTTGTTGCGATGTGTTGCTATCCATTACAGAAGAAATTTTTGTAAGCCCATCTACAATTTTAGCTATCTCAGCACCAAATTCCCTTTGTATATCTTCTAAAGTAATATCTGTATCTTCTACCGTATCGTGTAGCAAAGCACAAATAGTACTTCGTACGCCTAGCCCTATTTCTTCAATACAAATCATAGCTACTGCTAGTGGGTGCAGTATATATGGCTCTCCACTTTTTCTACGCATTGTTTTATGTGCATCTGCAGCCATTTCAAAGGCACGACGCAATAAAATTTTATCTCCAGGTTTTAGATTGGTTTTTAATAGCCTAAGCAAAGCCCTATACTCTCTGAGTATTAATTTTTTTTCATCCTCATCATTAAGGGTATATGGTATTACAATATTTTCTGTAGTTACATCCATGCATAACGAATTTACTGTAAAAGTTTTTTAAAACGAAAAGTTTTACACGTTACTTTAAAAATTAACTGTCTAAATACTCATAGTACTGTGAAACTACATTAAAAACAGTCCTATTCACCCGGATGATATTTTTTCTTCATCTTTTTTAAATATCTTATTTGTAAAACAATACTTCTTTAAATTTTCCTTTTATCTACATTTCTAACTGGTCTTTAAAATAATGCAATGAAGCATTTCCGTTATTGCCGCTGGCTAATAATGATTTAGCTTTTATTTTTTTGCCAAACTCTACTGCACATTTAAAACTATTGCCAGATACTCCATATCTTATTTTGTACCTTCATAATATTAGCTATTGTAATAAGCTGGCATACCCAAAGTGAAGAAGCAAAAGCAACAGGATAGTTAGGTTCTTTATCATTAAACTGCTGATTAATATCTGATGAAATTCTTTGATAACGATTTATTTCGCCCCAAGGCATTTGCTACTTACCCCATTCATTTTTTAGCTCAGTTACTACTACTAACAAAGGCAAGAGGATTTGTTTTGTATTACTTGTGGCTGCAAATTTTTTGGTGGTAGCTACTTGGTCGGCCTCACCTTCATCTTTATAGATTTTACGAATAGCAGTATTTAATTTTTGTGCCCATTCTAGGGCAAGTTTATTTGCTACCAAGTTTTCTGCTACACGATAATCCCAATTTTTCAAAATGTCTATGGGTTCTTTTAGTTGTGTAAATAAATTATCTATTGACAAAATATTTTTTAAAATAAATTTACTTATGCATCCATCCACAATGTTCGTTAAAACCTTGGTACACGAAAAACTGTACGCATCTAACTGCACCATACACATTTAAACCTTCGTTGGTTATTACATATACTTCGGGCCTAAAATAAAATATAACATGTGGGTTAATGTATAAAATAGAATTACCTGATTGTATTTTAGAAGGCGCTATAGCAAAGCCATTCCTGCCTGTTGTGTTTTCTTCAAATATATTTGCTTTTGGAAGAATAGGCGCTTTGCCATCCAAATAAAAATAATTTACAAATGCTTCTGTATTACTACCAGTGTTTATGGCACCAATACTTCAGTCTGTCCAAAGAAGAAGTTACCATGACTCAAAACAATTTTTTTATAAGATTCATAAAATGCTTATGTGGTTGTAGCAATTTTGCTTTTTAAAACATTGTTTTTTTTAGTAGATGTTTTTTTGTGCAAAGGATTGTGAACAAATTAGAATAGAAAAAATAGAAAAGATTTTTTTAAGCGCTTTAATAAATAATAAATAACAAGATAAATTTTATTTACAAATAACTCAACTCCTTTTTTTAAGTATTATATTTTTATATTTGAATTTTTTAATAACTATTAAATATTTATTCATTTTAATTTTCTTTCCCAAGTACTATAGTTGTTGATAATGCTGACCATTAAATTAAATTCACTTCGGCGTCCATCAATTTTTTATGATACGCATTTCTTATAGGGTCTTTGTTTACCTTACAATAATTGGTAAAATAATGGTGGCTGTTTAAAAAATTTATTTGCAAAGTATTATAAACTTCCTCTGTAAATGCTGGGTTTAGTGATTGTAACTCTTTAAACAACAAATGTGCTATTTCTGCTGCTGCATGTGTGCCTAAATACTCTAAATCTGCATCAGCAATAATTTCTTCTAGTCTATTGGTAGGGGTTTGCAGTATTTTAGTTGCCATTATCATTCCATTTATAGCAGCAATATCTTTTTCAGAATAACCATACGCAGGCAAATATTTTTTTGCCAATAAACAACTTTGCTCTTCGTGCCCTTTATAGGCGTATATGTAACCGGTGTCGTGCCAAAGTGCAGCCGTTTTCAATAAATCCAATTCATTTTCGGTACAATTTTCTTGTGTACCTATTTCTTCTACCTTTTGCAGTACATATAAAGTATGCTCATAATTATGATAGTAATAATTTTTCGGAACCTTCGTTTTTAAAAGCTCTATTACAAATTCTTTCATGGTATTTCTATTTTGCATGTACTTTATGTTTTAATATTCCACCAGATGCCTCTTTTATGCTTTGCACATACATAAATGCTTTGGGGTCTATTTGTAAAATGGCATCTTGAATTTGTTTTATTTCTAACCGAGTAATAATAGTTACAATTATTTCACAGTCTGTGCGAATGTCATAGCTGCCTGGCAAGTAACCTCTTTCACCTTTATACACCGTAATGCCTTTTCCAAGGTCGTTTACCAAAAGGTTTTTTATTTCTTCATGCTGCGCCGAAACGATGTTCATGGCTGTAAATTCTTCAATACCATCTACCACATAATTGATGGCTCTTGTAGCAGTAAAATAGGTTATAATGGAATACATGGCTGTTTCAATACCAAATTGAGAAGCTGCAACGCCAAAAATGATTACATTTATTAATAAAACAATTTCGCTGTTGGAAAAACCTGTTTTCCTTCCTGTAAAAACAGCTATTACTTCTGCACCATCAATTACGCCACCACCTCTTATCACTAGCCCTACGCCTGTGCCCATCAATATTCCACCAAAAATGGCAATTAATAATTTGTCGTGTGTAATGGGGTTTATATTTACAAAAAGTAAACCGATAGAAAGCAATAGCACCGCAAGTGTAGTTTGTACGGCAAAAGTTTTCCCTATTCTTTTATAACCTAAATAAATAAATAATACATTTAAAATAATTACTAAAAAACTAATGTTGATGTGAAATATTTCGTGGAGCAAAATGGATATACCGGTAATACCTCCATCTAAAAATTTATTGGGTATCATAAATCCTTTCATTGCTAGCACAGCTAAACCAGTGCCAATTAAAATAAGCAATATATTTTTTGGAGAGGTTACCATTTTCCAATCTACCTTATCGGTTTTGTATTTATTTTGCATTGTGTTAGCAGTATTATTATTTTTAACAAAAACGTAGTTTGCCTCCGTCACAT
>JAYUJS010000611.1:0-5237 GCA_043765095.1 Ferruginibacter sp. | reverse complement strand
AAAGTTGAATTTTCAACTTTTCATTGAAGCTGGTTGGCGCACTGTATTCCATTACCCAATAAAGACCTGTAGTCTTTTTGGCAATAGGATACGCCAGTGATTTTAGTCCCCATGGGTTGCTGTGCGTAATAGACCCACCGTTTTCTGTAACAAGTGTTTCATACTTTTTCTGAGCGGCTTTAAATTCCTCTTCAGATAGCACAGGGGTAAAAACCACCATCAATTCGTAATTGCTCATTTCCCTGTTTTTTGTTTTTTAATAAAATTGTTTATTTACCGTTTTTCAACGGGCTGCAAATGTAAGGCTTTCTTTTTAAAACGGTTGTTGTATTAGCATTTTTATAAAAATGCATCATAATTATTTACAATTTATAAATTAAATTATTATTACAATACTATTGTACCACGGCTAGTGCGCTCATTTTTTTCTACTTGTACCAAATATCTTTTCCCTTTGTTAGATGCCTCTATATAATATGAATTTGGAGGTAATTTTGCTAATCCATCCAAAGAAATTAAATCATTTGCTTTTACATCTTTAAATATTTTAGAAAATACTTTATTGCCTTGGTAGTCATACATATTTACTTTTATTTCGCCTGGCATATCTACAATCAACAATAAATCAACGCTTGACGTAAAAAATGAACCCGTAGGTTTAATACCCGTCAACCCAATTGAATTTTTTCTTTTCAATCTTAATACTGGAGAATAACTTACATGGTTATCTTTTTCTACAACTTTTATTTTGTAATAGCAATCTTGTATTATGGGCAATATTGTTTTATCTACATAGGTATAAGTATTCATTTGCGAATTATTTATATCACTATTCCCTATTATCTCATACGATTTTGCATCATAGCTTCTTTCTACAGAGTAAGCTCCTACATTTGAATTTTTCTCTATTTTCCAAAAAAGGTCTACATTTTCGTCTACTTCTTCTATTTTAAAATTACTTATGTTTATAGAGGGCAAATTATATTTCCTTATGTTAATATCTCCTATAGTTATACTTCCATTATTTGATTTTAAATCATCTGAATAAGACAACTGTACACTATCTACCAAATTTACAAAACTTACATTTATACCAACATCTAAAGATGATTTTATAAAACTATTAGCAACAATCGTTTCTGACTTACTATAGCCAAAAACTTCATTAGTAATGCTATTAAATTGATAATAAAAATTATCTGTAAGATTATTTATGGTAAACTGAACTGGAATCCCTTTATCAAACCCTTCAATTTTTACTCTATCCCCATTATTAATATCTATTATTTTAAACCGTAAATTTTCCAAAGCAGTATCGGAGGTAAATTTAATAAGTATAGGATTTTTTGAAGTGATAACATTATTTTCATGCCCTACTCTAAGCCCTACCATACTAGATTCATCTATGTTATTTATGCCTATAAAAGTTGGAGAAGTACCTCCCAAATTGATATTAAATTTTTTATTACCAATTTTTAATTCATTAAGTGTATGAGAAACTAAATCAAATCCACTTAAACTATTAAGTTTAGAAAAATCTAAGTTTGCCTTTACTTCTGTAGATGGTATGACTGATTTAATAATTCTTACAACAAAATCTTCTACCTCGCCAGTATTTACCGTACCATTTGGAAATTCAATATCTTCTTTAAATACTTTATTGCACGTTCTTAACCTTAAATAGCTAAGCGATGAATGAATTTTGGCTGGTATTTGCCATGTTAAAGTTACTCTATTACCAGCTTTATATTCTGTGAACGCTTTTTCTTCTTTATCAAAAATTTGGTTTCCATTAAAATCAAACCAGCCTCTAACTGGATCACCAATTTCAGCATTTTTTATTGGTATATTTAATGAGAATATTTGGTCATCTACATGTATTTCTGACACAAAAACAGGTGTTTTGCTCATTTCTAAATTAGTGTCGCCACTGTTGTGTACAAAAGCGTCTTCATCGTTTATTCCATTTGTATTATCTAAGATTGCAAAATAAGTAGAATCAATAAAAGTTCCGCTATCGTCATCCCCTCTATTTTGTCCAAAATATGGGCCTTTATCAGGCTGGTAATGAATCGCTTTTCCAAAAGATATCGGGGCATCTCCAAAATCAGCTTTTCTTGCTACTACATTTCTTATAAACAAATCAATGCCGAGGGCTATAAGTACTAAGGCAGTAATTGCTATTATAATGTTTCTTATCAACGATTTTTAATTTAGTAGTATTACCAAAACGTTTTTTTAGAAGTTTTATTACAACCAATTAAAAAAACATTGCAAATAAACTACTTTGTTTGTACTTTTAATAATTATAAAATAATGTTAATGCAATAAAGTAGTAACGTTTTGAGTTTTGTAATTGTAAAAGTTAAATTACTTACGAAAATATACTTTTTTCATTATTTTAGTGCAAATTAACATTAACATTCAATGATCCTATTAGAGAATGCAAAATAAAAAGATAAAAAAAATTCTTGCTCAACCACTAGCATTGGTAGAAAAAGCTGACTCAATTTATGAAGGAGCTTTGCATACTAATGAAAAATTAGTAATAAATGTAAAAGTGGTAAGAATGTATGCAATTATGTTATTTGCACTTAATGCTATTGCAAATTATTTAATGAATCTTACTTATAGTTTTTTTGTAACCGCTATTGCATGCTTATTACTTATTGGTAGTATTTACTTTGTTAATGAAAAAAGAATAAGTACCATAAGATTTCTTTTTGTATTTATCATTAGTGGTAGCATTTGTATATTATGCTATGTAGAAGGCCTTGCGATGGGAGATTATTTATATCTTTTTGTTTTATTAATAATTTCTATTTTTATTTTTGATTTTAAAGATATAAAGGCGCTGGTTATTACCTATGGTACAATTTTATTATGCTTTATATTTATTTTTTCTAATGCTCCATTAAAAAGTGATTTACAAAGAGTAAGTGAGAGTGCAGAGCGTATAACTTTTATTGTAAATGTATTTTGCTCATCAGTTATCACCTGTTTATTATCTTATGTTTTGCTTCGCCAAAATTATAATCGTTCAAAAAGCCTTGTACAAAAACAACAATTTTTAGATGCCGTTTATAATACATCACTAGATGCCGTTTTTATAGTAGAAACAAAAAATATGAATATTACGGATTGTAATATTCAAAGTGTAAGGCTATTTGATGTAAAGGATACAAATTCTTTAATAAATACGCCCGTAAATTTATTGTTTAAAAATATAGAAAAAAATACATCATTTACAAATGCTTTTAAACATAAAAAAAATGCTTGGCAAGGAGAGCTCACATGCTGCACAAATAGTGGGGTTGAGTTTCCTGGATATATAAGTATAATGCCCTTTATGAGTGATGATATTGGGCTAAAGAAAATTAATATTTTAGATATAACAGATATAAAACTTGCCCAAGCAGAATTAGTAGTAGCAAAAGATAAAGCGGAACTTGCAATGAATGCGAAATCTAAATTTTTATCGAACATGAGCCATGAGTTACGCACACCGCTTAATGGTATTATTGGCACTGCAAATTTATTGTTAGATGAGGCTAGCATGCCTGAGCAAAAAGAACATTTTAGTTTGTTAAAATACTCATCTGAGCATATGCTTCATTTAATAAACGATGTGCTTGATTTTAGTAAAATAGAAGCAGAAAAAATGGAATTGGAAAGAACTACTTTTAACTTAAAAGTTTTTTTTGGTAAAATACAAACACTTTTTACAAGCCAATTTAACAATAAAAATGTAGCCTTAGAGTTTTTGATAGATGAAAAACTTGACCGCTATTTTTTAGGCGATGAAACAAGGCTGAGCCAAGTAATGAGCAATCTTATATCTAATGCACTAAAATTTACAAACAAAGGAAAAGTTGTAATAGGTGCAGAAATGGAAAAATCAAATAGTAAATCTGCCACCGTATCTTTTTATGTGAAAGATTCTGGTATTGGAATTACAGAGCAACAACAAAAAGTAATATTCTTAAGTTTTACCCAAGCAGATACCACTACCACACGAAAATTTGGAGGTACTGGACTTGGCTTATCTATTAGTAAGAATATAATAGAATTATACAAGGGAGAGCTTAAAGTGGAAAGTAATAAAGGCAAGGGTAGTAAATTTTATTTTACAATAGAATTAGATTTACAGCTAAGCAATAAAAACTTTGTAAATGAAAATGTAATGAGCACATTGGTAAACCTTGAAGGGATGAAAGTATTAATAGCTGAAGACAATATTATAAATATGTTGGTAGCTAGAAAATTTTTAAAAAAATGGAATGTAAATATTACGGAAGCAATAAATGGTAAATTAGCTTATGCATACTTTGAAAATAATGAGTATGATATTTTATTAATAGATTTAGAAATGCCAGAAATGGATGGTTATGAAACTACCGAAGCTATTAGAAAAATAAATAAAATAATACCTGTAATAGCATTTACTGCTGCAGTATATGACAATATGTATGAAGACCTTACTAGCAAAGGTTTTACTGATTATATTCAAAAACCATTTAGGCCTGAAGATTTACATAGAAAACTTGCACATTATTCAAGTAAAGTACCTGCATAATTTTTTTATTAAAATATAAAAAGTACTACAGGTTTATCTGCCTTGTTAATATATTTTTTAAGTATTGATAAAAATATAGGGTTTACCGTTGGGCAACCTAGGTTCTCACATATTTGTAAAGGATAAACTTCTATAGCTGGCACACATGAGTGTGAATGTAGTACTACAAATCTTTCAAAAGCTTTATTATTACTATCATCAAGCCCATGCAACTTAAAAGCCATGCCAAACTTGCCATTATACTCCACTCCTATTTTATATTTACCAAGCCAAGTGGCATTGCCATTGGGGATATTATTAAAAACTAAACCCTCTGTTTTTGTAGCGGAACCGTTGCCATGCGTTACAAGCCTTTCTGCTAAGGTTGTATCTTTTTTTAAATCGTAAATAAAAAAACGTTATTGTCCCGAAGGAATTTTCATATCAATTAGAAAACAAACTTCTTCGAAATAATTATTTGCCTTTATGTAAGGCTTTAATTTTCCGCTATATGTTTTTACATGCAGGTTTCCTTTTTACTAATATTATTTTTTTCTAATGGAATTACATCAACTTCTTTTATTTTTAAAAATGTTTTGCTATTAGGAGAAAACATAAAAGCCGCCGCTAAGGCAAGTGTTACAAAGCTAGCAATAAGCAACTTCGTTTGGTAAATATTTTT
>JAYUJS010000610.1:0-1980 GCA_043765095.1 Ferruginibacter sp. | reverse complement strand
GATAAATAATCAAACTAAAATTATATCTAATTTTAAAGGTTTACACACAAGTTTAAAAAAATGTTGCAGACTTATAATTTTTTATCTTACGCCTGCATCTAGTGGCTTATCTCTATTAAGCATTTTATCTCTATTAGCTATTTCCCATGCAGTATAAAAAATCATTTTTACTCTTTTTTCATATAACTCAAAATTAATTTTATCTACCGTATCTGTTGGTTTGTGATAATCTGCTTTTAGCATACCATCGTAAAAAAACAAAACGGGTACCCCCTTGCGTGCAAAATTATAATGGTCACTTCTGTAATATATTCTTTCTTTATCGTTAGGGTCATCAAATTTATAATCTAACACTAAGTTGGTATATTTTGCATTAGCCGCTTCGTTTATTAGAGGCATTTCGCTGCTTATTTTATCATGCCCCACTACGTATATATAATTTAATGTGTCAGCCGTTTTCCTTTCTGTATCTGTCCTTCCCACCATATCTGTATTCAAATCTACAGAAGTTTTACTTAACGGGTATAGAGGATGGTCGCTGTAATATTCACTTCCCCACAATCCTTTTTCTTCTCCGCTTACTGTCATAAAAACAATGGTACGCCTTGGCCTATGCCCTTCTGCCGCTGCTTTTGCAAATGCTGCTGCCATTTGTATTACTCCTACTGTACCGCTACCATCATCATCAGCCCCATAATATATTTTACCATCATGCTTGCCTAAGTGATCGTAGTGACCCGTAAGAAAAACGTATTCCTCTTTTTTATCAGTACCTTCTATTACGCCAATTACATTACTAGCATTAATTATATTTCTATTTTTTTTGTAGCTGTATGCAGTTGCTATTTTAGAGTTGGTAAGTACTAGCGAAAACACATTTTTCTTTTTCGCATTGGCCATGGCAGTATCAAAATTTACAGGAAAAATATTTTTTGCATACGCATGAGCAAGTATTACATAGTTAAGCGTTTTGGAAGTAGTTAGCTCTGGCATACTTTCAAAACTTACATTAGAGTTTGTATTATAATCTACAAATCGTTTACTAAAAGTTTCCATATTAGGGTTTATAACAAATGCGCCAACGGCACCCTTTTCTAAAGCTATCGCAAGTTTATTTTCAAGCCCTGGGTATGTCCACTTAGATTGTTTACTCGCTTCTCCTATAAAATATTTTCCATCTTTTTTTGGTTCGCCCAAAAAGAAAACAACCACTTTACCTTTTACATTTATGTTTTTATAATCGTTGTATGCAGAGTCGTCAATACCATATCCAGCAAAAACCAATTTGTTAGATTTAAACTTTGCGCTTTTATTATCTGCCATGGGTACTAAATAATCTTTGCCATGAGACGCCACAGTACCATTAATATTAAGAATAGTTTCTGTTACACTATCTTGAAAAAGCGGATAAAACTGTTGATACGTTTTTAATGCAGCTGGCTTTTTTAATCCCATTTGTTTAAACTGAGCTTCTATATATGCTGCTGCTTTTCTTTGGCCTTCGGTGCCTGTTTCTCTGCCTTCAAATTCATCGCCAGCTATAATTGTTAAGTGCTTTTTAAGCTCTGCGCCTGTTATTAAATTACCATAATTGGCAGCAATATCTTCTTGCGCAAAAGAATGTAAACACAATAAGGCAAGTGGTACAATCAATAATTTCTTCATATAATTTTTTTTATGAAAAGCAATTTAGAAAAACATTCTTTTTTGTGTAGTATTATTTGATGAAAGGCAAAGTTGAAGGTTCAAAATTTGTTATCCAAACTTTTCTCAATTGCAATCTTATTCACCCTATTCGCATGCCTACCTCCTTCAAAAGAGGTAGCTACAAAAGTATCTATCATTTGCTTGGCAGTTTCTAATGTTACAAACCTTGCTGGTATGCATAGTATGTTAGCATCATTGTGCATACGAGCTAAGCTTGCTATTTCATTTTCCCAGCAAATAGCTGCTCTTATATGTGCGTGCTTATTAGCGCTA
>JAYUJS010000609.1:0-1986 GCA_043765095.1 Ferruginibacter sp. | reverse complement strand
TCGGCATTTTGTTCATCATCTTCATCATACCTTTCATTTGTTCAAATTGTTTTAAGAAGGCGTTTAACTCTGCAATATCTTTTCCCGCACCCTTGGCTATACGAGCTTTGCGGCTTGGGTTTATAAGATCTGGATTGCGACGTTCAATAACGGTCATGCTATTTATAAGGGCTTCTATTCCTTTAAATGCGTCGTCGTTTATATCCACATCTTTTATTTGTTTGCCCACTCCGGGTATCATTCCCATGAGGTCTTTTATATTCCCCATTTTTTTTATTTGCCCAAGCTGTGTTTTAAAATCCTCAAAGTCAAATTGATTTTTACGAATGCGTTTTTCAAGCTTTGCTGCTTCGGCTTCGTCAAATTGTTCTTGCGCTTTTTCTACCAAGCTCACAATATCGCCCATGCCCAAAATACGTTGCGCCATACGCTCCGGGTAAAACACATCTAGCGTATCCATTTTTTCGCCGCTGCTCATAAATTTTATGGGCTTGTTCACCGTGTATTGTATTGATAGCGCTGCACCACCTCTTGTATCACCATCTAATTTTGTAAGCACTACGCCACTAAAATCAAGTCGCTCATTAAACGCCGCCGCAGTGTTCACCGCATCTTGCCCCGTCATACTATCTACTACAAATAAAATTTCTTGAGGGTTTACCGCCGCTTTCACATTTGCCACTTCGGTCATCATCACTTCATCTACCGCAAGGCGGCCTGCAGTATCTATAATGATTACATTTTTATTTTTGCTTCGTGCTTCTTTTATAGCGTTTTGTACAATGCTTACGGCGTCTTTGTTTTCACGCTCACTATAAACATCCACTCCTATTTGTCCGCCGAGTACTTCTAGTTGGTCAATTGCCGCAGGTCTATAAATATCTGCCGCTACCAATAATGGAGATTTGCCTTTTTTTGTTTTTAAATAATTGGCAAGTTTTCCGCTAAAAGTTGTTTTACCACTTCCTTGCAAGCCTGCTACCAAAATAATGGCAGGGTTTCCATTTACATTAAATTCACTTTCTTTCCCACCCATAAGTGCAGTTAATTCATCTTGCACAATTTTTACCATTTGCTGCCCCGGATTCACTGCTAGCAAAACTTTTGCGCCAAGTGCCGTTTCTTTTACTTTGTCTGTAAACTCTTTTGCAATTTTATAATTCACATCGGCATCTACCAATGCACGGCGAATATCTTTTACCGTATTGGCAATATTTAGGTCAGTTATTCTTCCTTCACCTTTTATATTTTTAAAGGCTGATTCTAATTTTTCGCTTAACGAATTGAACATAAAAATGTATTTTGAGATTGCAAAAGTAAAGAATTGTGGGTTGTTTTAAATAGAAAAGTAAAAGCATTTTTATGTACAAAAAACAATAATGTACGATTAATAATTACAAAGGCACGGGATACGTTTCTTTAAACCATTTTAAATCATGTATTACAACCGGGCTATCTTTAAATGCTAGCAAGTCTTTTTCTTGTGTAACCAATATTTCGCTATTGGTCTGTATGGCTAAATCGAAAAGAAAATTGTCTTTGGGGTCTGGGCTTTGGGTGAAGGTTGGCACAGTCTCAACTAAAATACAATTATCAGAAATATAATCTATGATTTCTTTTGTATCTATAATAAATTCAACATTTTTATTAATATTTCTTTTTATCTCATTAAGCAAATTTTGATTAACAAAGACATCGATATCATACTGAGTAAATGCGTCTATTAATCGATACAATTTGTTGTATCTAATATAAGTTAGAAATACAGATGTATCAACGATTAAGGCTTTCTTCATACCATTTTTTTCTGTTTGTGCTTACCATTTCCCAAATTTCTTCTTCGGTCATTTCTTTAAAAGCGTCTTTAAATTTCTCATCAATTGCTCTTGCTTTTGCAACAGATTTTTCTATTTTAATTTTCTTTAAAATCTTTGCTTTCTCCTCATCATCAAGCATATCAACTTCATCTACTATTTGCCTAAGTAG
>JAYUJS010000608.1:0-1986 GCA_043765095.1 Ferruginibacter sp. | reverse complement strand
TTCCAAATTTGAAAGGCTGTCCGAAAAAGTGAACTGGCTGGGACTCGAACCCAGGGCCCATACATTAAAAGTGTATTGCTCTACCAACTGAGCTACCAATTCAAAAATTGTTTTACTAAAATCATTCAGATAAAATCGGTATGGTCTAACGACTGAACTACCAATCATTCAATTACTTTCTTTAGATTGGGTTGCAAAAATAAGGGCAAAAAAGTTTTTGGGCAAATTTTTTTGCTTTTATTTAAAAATATTTTTAAAATACTTTTGTAATGCAATACGGTAATGGATTGTAGTATATTACAAAAGCATCAGTCCACAACCTCTTATATTACTATTTTCTAATCTGCCGAGTATTTCAAAGCTTTTATTATTATACAATTTCCCATAATCGTCAGTTGCTATAAATGAACAACTGTACAAATTTGCTAGGTCAATAATGTTTATGCCTCCTTCAATAAATTTTTTTTTGGGAGAAACATTTGCAAATATTTTAAAAGGGTCATCTTCACCACGTATAAGTATACGCATGTAAGTAGGGCTTTTAAAAATGCCATCACCATTTGAATATGCTTGTGACAACAGTTCTGTCATTCCATATTCTGAATGTATTTTATTTACCCCTAGTTTTAAAATGAGTCTATCGTGTACTTGTGTTCTTGTTAGTTCTTTACGCCTACCTTTCATACCGCCTGTTTCCATTACTGTGGTATTCGCTAATTTCATTTCGTTTTCTTCCGCAAAATCCAATAATGCATACGTGACTCCAATGAGTAAAGTTGGTTGCAAAGCAGCTTCATTTTCTAATAAAATATTTTTTAGTTTACTATGCTCATACAAATAAAAACCGCTGTTTTTTTTAGCTGATTTTTTTATTAAATCATTAACCATGTAAATAAGTGATGAGTTTTTTCTTTCTAAATAAGAAGGGAGAAGCCCAATAATGCACAACTCTTTTTCATTACCATAAAACTGGCGAAAGGTTTGTAAAAAACTTTCTTCGTAAAACGATAAATCTTTTACAAAATGCTTACTATTTGTAGACCCAGTTGTACCACTACTTTCAAATATAGCTTGTTCTTTAAATGAAGTAGTTTTTATTTGTTGTGTTTTAAAAAATTGAATTGGTAAAAAAGGTATTTTTTCAATACTACTAATTTCTGTAGGATTAATGCGAAGCAAGTTGCAATAAGTTTTATAAGTTTCGTTATTGATGTATTGAAAATTAAATACTTCTATGGCAGTTTTTTCAAAATTATCAGCATCTATGGTTAGTATTTCATTTCGCAATAATTGTTCATCTGAGTGGCTCATTTGATGCATTTGTTGTAAAAGTGGTTAATAAAATAATAAAAACAATATTTAAAAGCAGTTTTATAATTTCTATTTGTAAATTTGATTATTAATCTTCAAAAATATGCGTTATTTATTTTTAGTTTTTATAATTTGTATTGGTTTTGCTGAATGTAAAAAAAGTGATGGAAATTCTGCACCAGTAATTAAGTTTAAATCAATAACACCTATTTATCCACTTTCGAATAATTCAAAAGAAAAACCACTCTTAACTATACAGGTGTCTGATGCAGATGGTGATTTGGGATTTAATGATGGAAAAGATACTTCTTATATTTACATTAAAAATATTACAATTGGCCCCCCTTATAGAGCAGATTCTTTTAAGTTCCCCTCTAGTTTGTCTATTTTGCCAAAAACTGCTTTTAATAACTTTGTAGATGTAGAAATTGATTTAAATGGATTATCAGGTGGAGGAAGGGCTTTAGCTTTTACTAACAAAACAGGTGCAAGAAAAGATACTACTTATTATGAAGTTTATGTAAAAGATTTTGGAAAAAATAAAAGTAATGTAATAAAAACGGATGAACCGCTAGTTTTTGTACAATTTTAAATGCGAATCCTTCATTTCTTTTTATCTCATTCCATTTTTATTGCCTTTTGTGCTGTTGCCCTTTGTTTTCAAACAAATGTTTT
>JAYUJS010000607.1:0-5261 GCA_043765095.1 Ferruginibacter sp. | reverse complement strand
AAATAATAAACCGTTGGTAATAGTAAATTGTACTTTTTTTAATTTTAAAACAAATCAAAATTTAAATACAGTTATAAAAAATGGAAAAAATATTTCCTTTAACGTACCTACCACAAACGGCACTGTTAATGACTCTTTAAAACAATTGAAAATTTACAGAGCTGCCATAGGTATTAGTAAAAAATGCAAAGCAGATGTAGCATGGATAAATACAGATACTACTTACGAAACCATATTAGCTAGTGAAACTCCTATTAAACCATTTATAAAAAATGATAGCTCTATTTTATTAATGAAAAGTTTTACAAAAAAAAATTTTAAAAAATGGAAAATGCAAACTGCTATTGGTGGTGGCCCTGCACTTTTGCAAAATGGGCAAATAAGTATTAGCAATGAAGAGGAGGGTTTATTTATTGGAAAAAGCTTTTACGATAAGCATCCACGAACGGCAATGGGGTATACAAAAGATGACAAACTTATAATACTTGTAGTGCAGGGACGATTTCCTAATAAAGCTGATGGAGTTTCATTAATACAAGAGGCTCAAATATTAAAAGATATTGGTTGTATAGAAGCAATTAACTTAGATGGTGGCGGTAGTACCTGTATGCTTGTAAATGGTAAAGAAACTATTACACCAAGTGATAAAACTGGGCAAAGAGCTTTGCCAGCAGTTTTTATAATTAAGAAAAAATAAAATTTTGTATCAAATTTTTAACTGCCATAACTTGCATTCTTTTTTATACGTTTTGAAATACCCAATTAACTAATAATGTAATTAAAAATTTAAAAAACATGAAAAATAATAGATAATATTATGAACAGGGCATTATGCAGATGGGGAAATAGAATACCGACTGCCAGTAACAACTGCTGATTGAAAAACTAATGTACAACTTTATTGCTAATGTTCAGCGATGCTTGTCAAGCCGAAACTGATATACATTTTAGAACAAAAAGCCGATTGTACTTCAGTCTGCCCCACTTGCACAAATAGCCGTGTTGTACGTTCGCTTTTCTTCGCTTTAATTTCCAAGATTAGTCAGTTTATTTATTCCTTTATTAATTCTAAATTCAAATTGTCATTTGTTGCCGAGTATGTTATTTTATAAGTGTATTGTCCATTTGTAAGTGCAGTCTCTCCTGTGTAATCATAAGGTTTTAAATAATAGGTTTTATTATTCATAGTCAGTCTAAACCAAGAATAATTATACACTTTTGAAAAAGTATGATAGTCC
The DNA here is from genome assembly GCA_043765095.1 of Ferruginibacter sp. Lineage (GTDB taxonomy): Bacteria > Bacteroidota > Bacteroidia > Chitinophagales > Chitinophagaceae > Ferruginibacter. The sequence goes on along the minus strand of JAYUJS010000607.1, from coordinate 4,023 downwards.
GAACTTGTATTAATATTTATTTGTCCATAGTTAAATGCATTTACAGTTGGATTGTCAGAAAGTGTTCCTGTTGGGTCATCATCGTGAATAATCATATTCATTTTTGCAGTTCTTGCTATTTGGTCATTTATTTCAATCCCAAAAAGATTATGTTCTGCAAAATTGTGCCAATGCGCTTTGTGTTCTACTGGCTCAGTTTTAATGTTGTAAAAAGTATTTGCTTGTTCTCTTACCTTGTCTAACGCATACAATAAAAAACCACCACTACCGCAACTTGTATCTAAAACTCTAGCTTTATGAGTAATTGGTAAGCTATCAACAATAAATTTAACGATGGGTCTTGGCGTAAAATATTGGCCAAACTCCCCTCTAAAATAACTACCCATAAAGGTTTCAAAGGCTTTACCTTTACTATCTAAGTCTGTTTTGTTAAGGTTTATTCGTTGAAAATATTTTACAATTGTCAATACTTCGTTTGCTTTCAACTTTATACCGTCAGAAAATACTTCTGGTGCATCTTTTTCGCCAACTGCATATATTTTTTTGATACGAGTAAGTAAAATCTCGGGGTTCTCGCCTCTAAAAATTTGAAAATCGTAAGGTTCTCCCATTTTTCTTGGATGCTTTTCGTCCCAAATTTTACAAAATATAAGTTTATCTAATTCGTCAAATGCTACACTTTCATTACGTTGTCCACCACCCCAAAGTGCTTTATGTGATTGTATAAATATTTTTGTTAATTCGTTTTCGCTAACTACTTGCAGTTCAAAAAATTTCTGTTTTATATTAGGGTCAGGTTCAGATACTATATTATTTTCTGTTGTTTCTGCTTCTATTTGAGAAATACCACCTTTTACGAATTTATATTTTGCCAATTCATCAATACCAAATTGTGGAATATCGGGAATTTCAATTCTGCTTTTTGGTTTCTTGTAGGGTACTTCGTAGTACTGATTTTTAATTCGTGAAGTTGTCCAAACATATTTTGCACCTTCTGCCACAGCATAACTATACGCTTGGTCAACTGCAATAGTAAATTGTTGGTCTGTTAAATCTTCCTTTTTGCATTCAACCAAAATATAAGTTTCTTCGCATTTATCATCTGAATAAACAGCAATGTCTGCTTCTTTGGTTTCTGAACCCATTTGAACAGGTATAAACTGCTTAATGCATTGCACAGGATATTCATAAATAAGTAATAAAGTCAAAAAAGTTTCGGCTTGAACTTCCTCTTCTGGATTGTTATAATTTCTTTTTTTGTTTTGATGAATATATGTGATAAAGTTTCTTTCATCATCAAATTTTATCAAGCCTAATTCAATTCCTTTGTCTATTAAGTTCATTATGTCCTTTTATTATTTTTTCAGTATGCAAAGTTACTTTTTTGTGGCTGATTATTACCTACATAGTTGTGTGAAATTTCAATTGTCCTCCGTTTGGGTGGTGGTTGAGCTTTGGTTTATCCTCTCTCCAAGTTTTAGATAAAAACAATAATGAAATTTTAGTAAATTGTCTTATAAAAAAAGGGTTGTTTATATTAGACCTGCAAGAATATAGAAAGAAGTAAAAACATTTTTTGATTGCTGATTTACAAGTGTAATAATTAATCAGCAATCAAAAAAAAGGATTTGTTTTAAAAATAGTTGGTTAATGTTGGGTTTAAATTATTTTATTTTTACAACAGCACTTGATGCTATTTTATTATTGTTAGCATCTAAAATAACTACATTATAAATACCGCTTGCATGTTGTTTAATATCTACTTGCATTAATTGATAAGAACTACTTAATGTAAATGCTTTTAAAAAAACCCTAGCTCCTTTTATATCATACACCGCTAATGTTATTTTTTGATTGGGAATAGATGTGTAGTAGGCTACATTAAATTGTCCATTATTAGGGCTGGCGTACACATACATTTTATTGGTAATAGAGTCTGTAATAACCAACAATTCAGAAGTATTAGCACATGGTAACCCAGTTGCATTTGTAATCTTTACGGCATAGCTACCCAATTTATTCAAATCAATACCTATTAAAGTTGTATTGTTAGCACCATTAATAGCAATATCATTTTTTAACCAAGTGTATAAATAATTACCCATAGGCTGTGCCTTAGCGGTAAGAGATGTAGTAAGCCCAGGATACAATTTTGTATAAGGGTTTGCACTTATGCTAACGGTAGGATTTTCACTTACTGCTACAGCAGTAGCAGTAGAAAGGGATGAACAACCATCAGCAGAACTAACTGTTACTGCATAGTTACCAGAAGCAGATGTAATAATAGATTGACTTGTAGCTCCATTGCTCCATAAGTAACTATTACCAGATGATGCTGATAAAACGACATTACCACCTTTGCAAAAATTGGTAGCACTACCTGCCGTTATATTAGCTACTGGTAAAGGATTCACTGTTACACTTGTATTATTTGAGCTGCTTATACAACCACTAATTTGTGTAACAGCTACATTAAATGACCCACTTACAGGCACTGTGATACTTAGAGTAGTAGCACCATTGCTCCATAAATAAGTTGCACCAACATTGGCTGTTAATATTACATTACCTCCTTGGCAAAATGTAGTATTACTGCTTGCAACAATAACTGTAGCAGGGTTTGCATTTACAGTAACAGCAGTTGGAGATGATATTTTGCTACAAACAGCAGCATTACTAACCGTTACGGTATAATCTCCAGTATTATTTACAGTTATAACTTGAGTAATAGCACCATTGCTCCACAGCCAACTTGTACCAGCTGATGCTGTTAGTATTACATTTAACCCTTGGCAAAACGTAGTAGCACCACTTGCAGTAATATTAGCTGTTGGCAAAGCATTTGCTATTACGTTTGTAGCAGAAGAGGTACTTACACAACTACCAGTAGTGCCCGTTACAGAGTATGCGCCTGATGCACTTACTACTATAGATTGGGTTGTAGCACCACTACTCCAAAGCCACGATGCACTTGGGCTGGCAGTAAGAGTTACAGTACTAGGTTGGCAAAAAGTAGTAGCACCAGAGGTAGCAATAGTTGATACCAATATTTGGTTAATAGTAAGCTTAACAGAATCTCTTGTAATACTTTCGCAACCGGTTGAAGTGTTTTTTGAAGCAGCATAATACGTAATAGAACCTACAGTATTTTTATTTGGGTTTGTAATTATGTTGCCAGCAACATTCGCATCATACCACACTATTGCGTTGCCAGCTGTGGTAGTAGCAGTGGCTATTAAATTTGGTAATACATTGCCTTGGCAAATTGTTTGGGTTTGATTAGCACCTGCTGTAGGTTGAGCAACTGCTGCTCCAACTGCTATAGCTTTTATGACAGTAGTGGTTACACAACTGCCACTTGTAGCGAAAACAGCAATATTTCCAGATGAGCTTCCTGCTGAAAAATTTACATTAATATTGTTTGTGCCTTGCCCACTTGCTATGCTTGCACCAGCGGGTACTGTCCATGTATAACTTGTAGCACCAGTTACTAATGGCAACGAATACGGGATAGTACCTGTAGAACCACATACATTTGAAGTTCCTACGATAGCACCAATTACACCAAGCCCACCACCACCACTAGAAACTGTAGCATTAACTGCAAGAGACCTTTCGCTTATTGCGCCAGACACATTATTTTTAGCTACAATAGTAAACCACTCACTTGCGCCCGCAATAAGCCCAGTAGCTGTGTGTGTAGTACCTGTAATATTTGTTGATAAAATTTCAAATGTACCTGTTAAAGGGTTAAGGCGATAAATATCATAAGCATTGGCATTGGTAACAGCATTCCATTGAAAGCTTACTTCACCCGCTGAACAAGCAGCAGGAGGTATTGAATTAAAACCAGTAGTTGTTCCTAAAATTTTAAAATTTGCGTCACTTATATCAGTTATACCTCCGCTACTTACTCTTACCAATGCATTAGAAGTATTTGCTGCAGGCACTGACCATGATGCTCTTGTGCTGGTAGGAGGTATAGTAGTAGATAAAATAGTCCAAGTAATACCATTATTTAAA
>JAYUJS010000606.1:0-1987 GCA_043765095.1 Ferruginibacter sp. | reverse complement strand
ATATATCCTGATATATTTTTAGCATCAAATTTTTGTGTAATGTTTATACCTATGTTGAGTGCTTTCTCTGGCTGTAATTTTTTTGAATAAATAATATTTCATGAGCTGGCAAGCAAGCCAATTTTTCGCTAAATAAATTTAATGTAAGCCAACCTGTACCTATGTTTGCACGGATAGTGAGTTTAGAAGTAAGGTCGTATTTTATAAGCGTACGTGGCGTAAATTGTCATCCAAATTCATTGTGGTTACACAATCGTACACCAGCTATCCAAGTTAGTTTATTTAAAAAAAGCGATAACAAATTTTCTGCAAACAGCCCTACAATGTTTTCATTTCTATTGTAATTGCCTGCATAATTTCTATTAATAAAATTATCGGTGAAAACAATGTTTTCGTTTAACCGCAAATGCTTAAAACTAATGCCTGATTTTAAGGTATTGTTTTCAGTAATATTAAACTCATATTGTAAATTTATAAAGGCATTGGATTGTTTTGCTTTGCAAAAAAGAGAACCAAAAAACGCATTTTGGTATAACATCTACATTATTATATTAGTCTGCCAATTAATTTCTAAACCATATTATATTGTTTTTATTTCTATCTTAACTAAATACAGCAAGTATTGTAATACCATATGTATATGCAAACTCTTGTGGTTTTACTACTACTGTTTTAATAGTTACTTCTAAAAGTGTACCAATAAAGAATTTTGCAACTTTTCATTATCCATCATCTTTTTAAAAACTACGTCATATATAGTGTTTGCTATTATCATGATTTAAAACCTTTTAAAAAATGTACATTTTCTATTTTGCACTATTATATTAATTTGCTTCTATAGGATTCTATCCTCGACAACCAAAATCAATTTAAGCTTATACGGTTTGCATAAAAACAAATAATTGATCAACATTAAAACCATAAAAAAAATTTAGTTAAACAATTTACTCCTCCGCAGCTGCATACCAAGCTCTATATAATTTTTTAAACAAAGGTTCTATTAATATTATAAGCAATACAAATCCTATTATTTCTGCATAAAAATAATAAAGTTCTTTGTCAAAATAAGTTCTGTTGCCTTCATAGTTATATCTATTTGGGTTGGTAAGTTCAAAATAAAAACCAGTAATTAGCAATGGGAAAATAGGAAGTGCAAATAAAAATAAATTAAGCCCTATTCCTTTTATCGCATTTCTTTTTTTGTCTCCTTTAGCAGACAGTCCTAGCACTGCAAAAACAAAATAGTAAAATATCATTATACCAAGCAACCCCTGAGACCCCACATTTAAAAACGATGAAACCAAGGCTGTACCTATTGCCAGCACAACAGTAGATAATGCAGTAAGAAAAAATACTTTTATTGTACTATGCCTATAAATAAAAACAAGCAAGGAAATAGCAATGGTTAGATAATACATTAGCCTAAAAAAAATATTCCAATCTTTATCCCACATATATTTTTTCTTAAGAATTTCACCAGCAGCATCATTTAAATTATTTATTTTATAAGTGCGCCTTATAAAATCGTTGTAATTTTCTTTATCCACATTAATATAGTCATTGTAATTATTTTTATTTTTTAATACATATTTTGCTACTAAATCTTTTACAATTCTTGCTAAAGAGTCAGTATTACTTTTACTATAATTTTTTATAGCAATGTTGTAAATTTCTTTGCTACCAAGCACAGCTTTATCATCTGTATTATTAAAGTTATAACCCCTTGCATATACATAATCTGGATACTCATAAGAAATAAATGTAGTATCGTTTAGCATAATTATACTATCTGCCTTTCCTTTTTCAAAAGCAAAATCTTTAATGTTTATGTACTCGCTATTTATGTAGTCAATATTATCATCTTCTGTTTTTGCTGCATCAACTCCTTCCTCATTAGCTGTTTTTACTGCATCTACAACTTCTACAGATTCATTAGCATAGCCACTTCGCCATGTTACACTAGTGTCATTACTAATGTCACTTTCGT
>JAYUJS010000605.1:0-5275 GCA_043765095.1 Ferruginibacter sp. | reverse complement strand
TTTTCTATAGGAGGAAGTTTAGAAATAAATAGCAAAATAAAAGGGGAAATTGCGATAAGAGATGAAAACTTATTTGGCACGGGTAATAGGCTTGAAATTACAGGACTATACGATAAATATCGTAGCCCAGCCTATGCTTTTGCGGCTACATATACTAAAAGAAATATTGCAAAAACTTTTGTAAATTGGACAAGTGGTTTTAAAAATTACAGCAGAGCATTTAACAATGGGCAGCAAGCTGAGATAAATATTTTTACTACTTTTTCAAAACCATTTGTTAGTAGATATACAGCATGGACGGGTGCCGCTTTCGTCGGATTTAATAAAAATATCAATGTGTTTAATGATACAGTTTTTAATGATGCTTATAATTATCAATACCTAACCACAGATTTTTGGGGAGGTTTTAATATTGGGTATAAAAATAAAAGGGGATTAGCTACTGAAAACAGATTGCGACATTTTGTAGCAATGCGTACTTTTTATAATAATTTTTTTATAGTACCTAACTCAGTTAAAGGTCTTGATAACCCTACTTATGTAAATTTAAATGGCTTTTTATTGAGTTATAGTTTATACAAACAAAACTTTTATCGCACAAATTTTATTTATGGGTTTGGTAGAAATGAAGATGTACCTGAAGGAATAAATGCAACATTGGTAGCAGGGTATACCAACAAACAAGGGCTTAGGCGGCCATATTATGGAGTAGAATTTGATAGAACACATCTTGATAAAAAAAGTAATTTTACTACTTACACTTTTCGATTTGGTGGTTATGTATATGATAAAACACTAGCTGATGCAGTTTTTTTAATAGGTGTAAACAGATTTACAAAACTCGTAAGGCTCAATTCTTATTGGCGTAATAGAAATTTTGTTACACTAAATTACACAAGACAATTAAATACAACAGCTTTTAGTAATTTGTTAACTCTATCAAGCGGCTATGGGTTGCCATATTTCAATAATGTAAATTTTGGAGCAGATACTAGGTCTACTATAAAAATAGAATCTGTATTTTTTAATCTTAAAAAGCTTTTCGGATTTAGATTAGCCCCTTTTATTTATACAGATTTGAGTTTGCTTAAACCAATAAATCAAACCTCTTCAATGACAAATGGATACTCATCTATAGGTGGAGGTGTACGAGCTAGAAACGAAAATTTAGTTTTTGGCACAATTGAGTTAAAGGGGTACTATTTTCCAAGAATAACAGATGGTATGAAAAATTGGCGGATAGAATTTACAAGCAAACTTTCTTTTAATTTCAACACAACATTTATCCGTAGACCTGAATTTGTATCACCTAATTAAAAATACTAAAAAATTAAAGTGTATAGTAAAGAAGAAGCTTCGGTGGTTCGCCAAAAATTTTGGACAATTTTTGGAAAATATATGCACCCTGTAACAAGTGCATGTGGAGAAAAAATAAATTGGATAAATTATAAAACTGGCATTAAAGGGATTTCTTTCAAAATGAATGTGGATAATAATATCGTAATTATTGCTATTGAAATTTCTTGCAAAGACCATGAATTGCAAATTCAATTTTTCGATTTATTTATACATTTAGAAAAAAAATTTATTGAATTAATGGGTATCAACTTTACATTTGAGAAAAATTACATAGATGGTTATGGCAAAAATTTAAGTAGAATTTATAGTTCTTTAAATAAAATAAATATCTATAAAGAATCTGACTGGACATCAATTATTAGTTTTTTAAAAAAAAATATTACAGCATTTGATACTTTTTGGTTTGATTACAAAGTAGCTTTTGATCTGCTACAATAAAATTAATCAATAAATAGTACTAGTTACTTTTGCTCTTCCCAATGCTGATAAATCTACTTTTATGTTTTCTTCTACATTTGCATAGCCTTGCTCTTTCATAGTAGTTGTAAGTGTAGTTACATCTTTCACAAAAGTAACAATTTGTTTTTTCTTTAATTCTTTCAATGAAAAACACATATCATATTCCCCTTCTTTACCTCTTGGCCCAATATTATCGCAAGTAATTTTCTTTATTTTATTTTTCTTTTTAAATTTAGCTATATAATTTCTCAAAGGTTTATTGCTTGGTACTCCACAGCACATACTACCAAATTTTACTACAAACCTATAAGTAGTTTTTTGAGCATAAATACTTATTGATAAAAATAACACAACTACAAATAAAATTATCTTTTTCATATACCAAATATAAATGGTTTTACTTTATCCTTCCCATTAAAATCTGTTCCACATCTATTAATTTCACATTTTTAATTTTTAATAAAATTAGTAAATGGTATATCAAATCCGCAGCTTCATTTTTAAATAAGTCATTGTTATTGTCTTTTGCTTCAATAACCAATTCCACTGCCTCTTCACCTACTTTTTGGGCAACTTTATTTATGCCTCTTTTGTATAATGTATTGGTATATGAATTTTCATCGTTCCCGTCTATTCGTTGATGGATTGTTTCTTCTAACTTATACAAAAAACCTTTAGCATCTGCATCTCCAAAGCAAGTTTGTGTACCAGTATGGCATACAGCGCCTAATGGTGTTGCTTTTATAAGAATAGTATCATCGTCACAATCTATCTTTATTTCTTTTACCATTAAAAAATTCCCACTTGTTTCACCTTTTGTCCATAGTCTATTTTTGCTCCTACTAAAAAAAGTTACTTTGCCTTCATCTTGTGTTTTTGTAAATGCTTCTTGGTTCATATATCCAAGCATAAGCACTTGCAAGCTTGTGTAATGTTGTACAATTACTGGAACTAATCCATCTCCTTTTTTAAAATCTATATTCATTTTTATATTTTTTGCAGATTTTTTTCTCTTTTGCCGATAAGCCGGGATGGCTTTTTATTAATTTTCTATATGTAAGATTTTTTTTAATGCAAGGCGGTAAGAAAAATGCTTCGCATTTTATAAATTCAAATCAATATTCGCTTTTTTGGAATTATCTCACAGCAATTTTCTCTTCCCGTAAATATTTTTTCAAAACAGGTATTGGTATTTCTCCAAAATGAAAAATACTTGCTGCCAATGCCCCAGTAGCTTTTGTTTGCGTAAATACATTTTTGAAATGTTTTTTTGCACCTGCACCACCCGATGCAATAATGGGCACATTTACCGCTTCGCTTACTGCATTTGTTATATCAATTGCAAAACCATTTTTGGTGCCATCATTATTCATTGATGTTAGTAATATCTCTCCTGCACCCAATTCTACGGCTTGTTTTGCCCAGTAAATTGTTTTTAATCCTGTTGGTATTTTACCACCACTTACGTAAACAAACCAATCTTCATTTTCAAATTTTGTATCAATAGCTACCACCACGGCTTGACTACCAAATTGATTGGCAATGTCCCTAATCAATTGTGGGTTTTTTACCGCACTTGTATTTATACTTACTTTATCAGCTCCTGCTTTTATGATGGCTATAGCATCTTCTACCGAGTTTATACCACCACCAACTGTAAATGGAATATTAATTTCTTTGGCAATTTTTTCTACCAAACTTGCAAGCGTTTTTCTTTTTTCTTGTGTGGCAGTAATGTCTAAAAAAACCAATTCGTCTGCACCTTCCTTTACATACTTTTTTGCCAATTCAATTGGGTCACCAGCATCTCGTATATCCACAAAGTTTATACCTTTTACAGTACGCCCATCTTTTATATCCAAGCAAGGAATAATTCTTTTCTTTAGCATATTGTACTCAATTCTTTTAAACTAATTCTGTTTTCATAAATAGCTTTACCAATAATAACGCCTTCGCATCCAATTTGTTTTACAGCTTCTATATCTGCCATGTTAGATATTCCGCCACTTGCAATTAGATTTACTTTACTTTTTACCAAAATTTCTGCATACAAATCATTTGATGCTCCTTGCAACATCCCGTCTTTACTAATGTCTGTACATACTACATATTTTATGCCTTTTCTTTCAAAACTTTTTATAAAATCAGTAATCTCCAATTCAGAATTTTCTTGCCAACCTTGGGTAGCTATTTTTCTTTTCAAACAATCAGCTCCTAAAATTATTTTTTCTGCACCATAAGTTTCTAACCATTCTAAAAATAGGGTAGGGTTCTTTGCTGCAATACTACCGCCAGTTATTTGAGTAGCGCCACAATTAAAAGCTACTTCTATATCTTCATTTGTTTTTAAGCCTCCTCCAAAATCTATTTTCAAATTAGTTTTTGTGGCAATATCATATAACACTTTACTATTTACAATATGCTGAGATTTTGCACCATCTAAATCCACCAAGTGCAAATATTGTATACCACTTGCTTCAAATGCTTTTGCCACTTCAAGCGGACTTTCATTGTAAATTTTTTCTGTGCTGTAATCACCTTTTGTAAGCCTTACAGCTTTTCCGTTTATGATGTCTATGGCGGGTATTACTCTCATTTTTTATTTTTAACCACAAAGTTTAAAACTAAGTGCATGAAGTTTTTTTATTTTTTTAAAACAATTAAAAAAAAATCATTAATTACTCTAAGTTGGTTATAAAACAATATATACTTCAATTGATTTAATTTTTCTTTGTGAACTTTGTGAAAATTCTTTTTGTTTTTTGTATTTAAATCTCCAAGAAATTCTTTAAAACCCTTTCCCCCACCTCAGCTGATTTTTCAGGATGAAATTGTGTTGCATAAAAATTATCTTTTTGCATAGCAGCACTAAATGGCAAAATATAATTGCAAGTAGCCATTGTATTTTCACTAATTGTTGCATAATAGCTATGTACAAAATAAAAATTATCTTCTACACTTATTCCTTTTAAAAGCTCGCTATTATTGGCTTCTACATTATTCCATCCCATATGAGGCACCAATGCTGTTGGTGGAAATAAATTTACAGTAGCGTTAAAAATACCCAAGCAAGCCGTATTATTTTCCTCACTATGTGTACACATCAATTGCTGCCCAAGGCAAATGCCCAATAGAGGTTGTATCAAAGATTTTATTAGTGTATCCAATTTTCTTTCTTGTAAATATTGCATAGCTGTACTTGCTTCTCCCACACCAGGAAAAATAACTTTCTCAGCATATCGTATTTCATCTTCATCATCTGTAATAATAGATTCATAGCCCAATCTATTCAATGCATTTTGTACAGAGGTAATATTACCAGCATTGTATTTTATTATTGCTATCATAAAGTGCCTTTTGTACTTGGTATGCTAAAATTATTTGTTTTACTAATGGCCATTTTTATTGCTTTTGCAAATGCTTTAAATATGGCTTCTATTTTGTGGTGTTCATTATC
>JAYUJS010000604.1:0-5305 GCA_043765095.1 Ferruginibacter sp. | reverse complement strand
CTTTTTTACAAAAAATTTAATCTTCTAATGCACCTTTTGTAAAACGCTTTATTATTCCACGCCCACTATCCCTTATAAAAGTTACAATTTCGTCTCTTTCATTAGTTGCGGGTACTTCTTCTTCTATAAAATTAAGCGCTTGTGTAGTGTTTAAACCTTTGCTATAAATAATTCTATAAATGTTTAAAATTTCGTTTATGCTTTCTAACGAAAATCCTCTGCGCTTAAGCCCTACAGAATTTACACCCGCATAGCTAATAGGCTCGTGCCCAGCTTTTATAAATGGTGGTACATCTTTGCGTATGAGTGAACCTCCGCTTATAATAACGTGCTGCCCCACTTTTACAAACTGATGCACCGCACACATGCCTCCAAGTATAGAAAAATCGCCGAGCTCTACATGCCCTGCAAGCTGTGTATTATTGCTCATTATACAATTATTACCTACTACACAATCGTGTGCAATGTGGCAATATGCCATTATAAGGCAGTTGTTGCCTACTTTGGTTGTCCATGTTGCTTTACTACCACGGTTAATTGTTACAAACTCTCGAATGGTAGTGTTATCGCCTATTTCAACGGTAGTATCTTCTCCACTATATTTTAAATCTTGCGGTATGGCAGATATTACAGCACCAGGAAAAATACGGCAGTTGCTCCCAATTCTTGCTCCATCCATAATGGTTACATTACTGCCGATCCATGTGCCTTCGCCAATTTCTACATTTGGGTGTATTACACTAAATGGATCAACTTTTACATTGGTAGCAAGCTTTGCGTTTGGGTGTATGTATGTGTGTGGGTGTATCATTTAATAAATGTGAAAATTAGCCAATGTGATAATTAGCTAATGTGATAATCTGCTAATGTATAAAATTAAAGTTATAAAAAATATTTTGTTCAATGCTTTTAACAAATTTGGTAATTGGCTTATTATCACATTTTCACATTGGCTAATTTGCTAGCTGCGCTTCACAATCTGTGCAGTAAATTCTCCTTCTGTACAAAGTTTGTTACCTACATATACGCTGCCTTTCATTATGCAAATTCCTCTTCTTATTGGTTCCATTAATTCCATTTTTAAAATCATGGTATCGCCTGGCACTACTTTTACTTTAAACTTGCAATTATCTATTTTTAAAAAGTAAGTGTCATATTGCCCTTCTGGCTGAGATTTTATGCAAAGTATGCCGCCTGTTTGTGCCAATGCTTCTATTTGTAAAACCCCTGGCATTACAGGGTTACCCGGAAAATGACCTTGAAAAAAGAACTCATTATATGTAACATTTTTAATACCTACAACCTCTCTTTCGTTTAGGCTAATAACTTTGTCTACAAATAAAAATGGAAAACGATGTGGTAATATTTTTTCTATTTGCTCTTGAGATAATATTGGTGCAACATTAGGATTGTAATGCGGTACATTAATATTTTTACTTGCTTTTTTAAAATGTTGTTTTAATAATTTTGCTAATGCTACATTGCTACTATGCCCTGGTCTATTGGCCATTATATGCGCCTTCATTGGGTAGCCACTTAGTGCTAAGTCTCCTATTACATCAAGCAATTTGTGCCTTGCAGGCTCGTTGTTAAACCTAAGCTCAAGGTTGTTTAAATATCCTTCTTTTACTACGTCTATATTCTCTCTATTAAAAGCTTTTGCAAGCCTTTGCATTTCTGCGGGTGTAATGGGCTTATCTACTACTACAATAGCGTTATTTATATCACCACCTTTTACAAGATTGTGCTCTAGCAAGGCTTCTAGCTCGTGCAAAAAACAAAAAGTGCGGCAAGGGGCTATTTCTTTATTAAATTCTTTTATATGTTTAAGGTCTGCATGCTGTGTGCCAAGTACAGGAGAATTAAAGTCTATAAGAGCTGTAACTCGATATTCATTTGCAGGTACGGCGGTAAACTCGGCATTCTTTTCCTCGTCATAAAATGAAATGGGCTCTTCTAAGCTATACCATATTTTTTCTGCATCTTGCTCTGTTACAGTTGCTATAGCTATTATTTCTGTAAATGGTTTGCTGCTTCCATCTATTATAGGAATTTCTGGCCCACTTACTTCTATCAAACAATTATCTACACCCATGCCTACTAATGCAGCTAATACATGCTCAATGGTAGAAATTTTTACTTCACCCTTTTCTATGGTAGTACCTCGGCTTGTGTCAGTTACCAAATCGCAATCAGCTTTTATTGGAGAAGTATTTTCAAGGTCAGAACGTTTAAAATAAAAACCTGAGTTAGGTGCTGCTGGATGTAAAACCATTGTAGCTAATACACCAGTATGCAAACCTGTGCCAGTAATGCTAGCTGGTACAGCAAGGGTATGCTGCTTGTTTTCATTAAAATATATATCCATACTAGTCAATTTCCGTTTGTGACAAAGATATTTTAAATTTTGTAGGAAAAGAAGGGTAAATAAGGTAAAAGTAAAATAATTTATAAATACGCTCTCTTAGTAGTTTTGGTATAATACTACTTAGGAAAGTTTATAATTACCAATTAATAAAATGGAAGTAACCTATTAAATCTCCATAATGCAACAAAACGAATTTATTTTTAATTTTAAATACACGGACTTATTTGAATATGCACATGAGTTGGCAAGCAAAGTTGGTGTAAGTATTGAAAATAATGTAGTAAAATACCCTTCACATATTGCTGATGGTTACTGTAAGTTTTTTAAAATTAATGAGTTTATGTCTTATCAAGTGGTGCATTATACTGCTAAGCAAAAAATGATTTTTAATAAATTCCCTTCGGTAAAAAACCACATTACTATTACTTACCAAGATTTTACTTTTGCAAAGTGTAATAAGCATGATTACGATTGCAATGAGATTATTTTAAATAACGACAGCTTAGGCTCTATACAATGTAAAAGTACAAAGCAAAATGAAATAGTAATTATTGAGCCAGGCCTTGAAGTAAAAGTTGTACTTGTACTAATGAAAGAAAACTGGGTAGATAATGTGCTTCACGAAACAATCAGCAAAGAAAAATTTATACGCTACTTAGTAAACGAAAATGCTAATATTAGAAAAGAATTTTTAAATGTTGAACAACGTAAATTTTTTAATGAACTTTTTATTTGTAAAAAATTTACACTTTTAGAAAGTTTGTATTATGAAGGCAGAATATTTAACTTACTAGAAAGTTTTTTAAATGATATATTAACTAAGGAAGAAACAGAAGGCAATTTATTGTTTGATAGTGTAGAAGATATTAGAATGCTACAATTAGCTGAAAAATATATAAACGATAACCATATAGAGCCTTTTATAGGAGTTGAACATCTTAGCCGTCTATGTTGTATGTCACGTACAAAATTTATTAACTTATTTCAAAAAGTATATGGGGTAAGTTCATTTGATTATTACCAAAATAAGCGATTGAATATTGCTTATGAATGTATGAAATCCGGCAAGCATTCCGTAGGTGGTGTTGCACAGATAATTGGATATACTGGTATTAATAATTTTTCAATAGCCTTTAAAAAAGAGTTTGGCATTTTACCAAGTGAATTAATTGGCAAAGTAAAATATATTTGAATAACAACTTTTTATTTGGAATAATTTACTAAATTTTATTATTATGCCTCATTAAATAATGCATAACCTTATGCTCTAGCCAATGATGAAAAGGCAATAGGAATGCAATGATTACGATTTTAACAAGTAAAATTGGCAAGGGTTCTCCATGAGTGAGTACATGCAGTTGATGATCTATTAATAAAATAATAAACTCAAATAATAATATAAACGATATAAAACCTAGGCTTCTTATAAACCAAGGCTTTACTTTAAACCTTCCCATTACTGCAAGCCCCATAAACAATGAAATAATTGCTGCAGATATACCCATGTATTGCAAATTATTTCTTACTCTTATTTTCTCTTCTTTTGCTACAGTTTCTCTTTCTGTACGTTTGTTTTCAATGTCTATTTCTACACCTAATAAATCGTTTGCTTTTTGTTGTTTATCAAGACTGTCTTTTATGGTGAAGAGTAATAATTTATTGGCCACTTCTTTTTGTTTATCCCCACCTTTTATATAAAGTGAATCTAAGTTTTCGTAACAATCTTTTTCGGTTGTAAGGCTTTGCACTTGTTTTGCAATTGGTACGTTTAGCTCCAAATATTTTGCTGCTTCTAAAAACTTATTATTTTTTTGTAAATAAAAAGCGTATGAACTATTCCAATTCATAATGCCACCTATATCGGCAGGATTTGTTTCTTTTTTTGCTAAATTTAAATGGTATAATGCACTATCCATTTTTTTTTCGTAAGTATAAATAATTCCTTTTATTCTATCATACTCCGAAAACATACCATATTTCTTAAAGATGTTAAACATCTCATAGTTTTTTTTAAAAAACTCAGGCAAGTTTTTTTCATCTTCATAATAAATAATATTCAACTCTGCATTTACTGCCATTTGTTTAAAATCTTCATTGCTACCTACTTTTTTTTGCAATTTTTTTAAGTATTCTTTTGCAATAGCAAATTCTTTATTTGTTGCATATAAACTAATAATATTTTGAAGATTTGCCATTTCATTAGCACTATCTTTTATCTCCTTTGATTTATTTATCGCTTTTACATAATAATCCTTTGCCTTTTCAGTTTGTTTTATTTTAGCATAAAAAGAACCAATACGCTCGTATAAACTAATTTTTTGCTTTTCATTATTTATATTTTCAGCCATATCCAAGGCTAGCATAAATTTTTTAAACGCAGCCAAGTTTTCATCTTTGGTAAGCAAGCTATTTGCATACGACATTTGTATTTCTATCTTTACCGAATCATTGTTAGAAATCTCTGCATAATTTAAAGACTCTTCATGAAATTTTATTGCCTCGGTCAATTTACCCATAAACCTGTAAGTGAATGCTTTTTTTTGCAGCAGAAAGGCAGTTTCTTTATTCTGCTGCGCTTCTTTAGAAATTAATAATCCTTTATCAATAGCTACAAGTGCTAGCTGCTGCCTCTCTACAACTTTTGGAATACCTAACCACTGTGCTGCTATTTTTAAGTACACGTTTGCAATTAATTTTCTATCTCTTGTTTGCTCTGCCTCAAAAATTGCTTTGTTAATATATTCCGTTTCTTTGTCTTTATTTTGGGCAGTGTATTTTTTAGCAATATCCATATAGGCATTGCATTTTGCCTCTATCGTTTTTGAGGAATTAACAATAATCAATAAGCTATCTTCAGCTTTTTTTAAATCGGGTTGTTGTGCGTAAGATTCTAACGAACAAATAATAAGAAATAGGAAAAGTATTTTTTTCATTTAT
>JAYUJS010000603.1:0-2004 GCA_043765095.1 Ferruginibacter sp. | reverse complement strand
GGCACTTCCATACTACTTTGAAAACCACGAACTGGATATTTTTCATACGTTCTAATTTCATTTTTAGCAAATACTACAGCTTTTGCACCAATTGCATTTATATTCTGTTTATCTCCTTTCAATTTTAATTCAATCCACTTACTTGAATCAATTATATTAGTTTTATTCTCATACAGTAATACAGGGTCTTCAATATTATTTACTATTATATCTACATCACCATCATTATCAAAATCAGCATACACAGCACCATTACTAAAAGTAGTTTTGTTATTTTTAATTTGCGATGTTATATCTTCAAATTTTGCATCATGCTTATTTAAGAAAAACTTATTGGGCAATTTTATTTCCGGAAATTTGTTAATAAGAACCATGTCTTTTTCTTCAATTTTATTAGCCCTTATTTTATCTTGTATTTCTGTGTTTGATACATAGTTTGCATAATCCATATCATTAAGTCGCTTAGGTATTCCATTGGCTACAAACAAATCTTTCCAGCCATCATTATTAAAATCTGTCCACAAAGCTGCCCAGCTCCAATCTGTAGCTTCTAAGCCTGCATACATAGCAGCTTCACTAAACATGCCATTTCGCTTGTTAAGCTGCAGTGTATTTCTACTAAATTGTGGATGATAACCCGTTTTTATTTTATAATTAAATAAATTGTAATCATCTTCCTCTAGTGAACGCTTTAAAATTTTAGGGTCGTATGGCAACATATCCATAGAAATAATTTCTGGCGCAGCATCATTGTTTATATCTGCCACGTCTACACCCATGCTAAATTGACTAGTGTGCATGGTTTGAGTTTGCAATGTTTCAGCAAATTTTCCATTTTTTTGATTAATGTACAAATAATCATTTTCATGAAAATCGTTTCCAATATATATATCAGGCCAACCATCCATATTAATATCTGCTACGCAAATACCTAACCCATAGCTAATGATTGTGCCACTTATACCTGCTTGCTTTGTTACATCTGTAAATTTTCCATTATCATTTTTAAATAAAATATCTGCCGCCAATGAATCAGTTGTATTGTCATAAGATTTTTTATCATTATAAGTGCCGTTAAAGCGAAGTGAGTGGTTCATTAAATACATATCTAAATCACCATCCATGTCATAATCTAAAAAGGCAGCTTGTGTACCAAAAGCTGATTTAGCTAAGCCCATTTGCATTGCTTCATCTTCATAAAATGGAATGCCATATTTATCTATCCCTTTACAAATTAAAAATTGATTATGGCTTTGCAACGATTCATAATTGCCCACTCGGCATACATACATATCTAAAAGTCCATCATTATTTATATCTACAACAGACACACCTGTACTCCATGCACTATCACTTGGTATTTTAGCCTTACTTGTTACATCTGCAAATTTTAAATTTCCTTTATTTAAATATATTTTATTTTGATGCTGGTTGCTTGTAAAAAATAAATCTGTTAATCCATCATTATTAAAATCGCCAGCTGCAACGCCAGCACCATTGTAAAAATACATGTACTTAAACATGTTAAAATCAGCTCTTGGATTAAGCCTGTTAGTAAAATTAAGACCAGTTTGAGTACTTTCTAGGGCTTCAAATAAATATGGTTTACCTATTGTTTTATCATTGCAGGAAGAATAGCAAAAAAGCAAAACGACTCCATAAATAATTTGTTTAAAAAAAAATTTTTTTGTGTTCAATTTCTTAATTTTAATGCATTTAATAATGCAGATTTTTCGATAAATTATTACTGCGTAATTAAGCAAACATTTTGCAACTTGCTGCCAATAAAAAGCACTTCGTTTATTGCAAATTTCAATTTTATCTTCGATACAAAACCGGATAATCATCATTTCTCAAAAACAACATCACATCTCCATTTTTAGTTTTTATATTTTGTATGTCTTTTACTACACCTCTTATGTTAATCCCACTTTCATTTAATGATAATTCTACAAAAATATTATTCCTTTTATTTATTAAAACTGTTCCAAAATTTGCATCCAA
>JAYUJS010000602.1:0-2007 GCA_043765095.1 Ferruginibacter sp. | reverse complement strand
TTAAATTGGTAACCTTTGTTACATTATTTTGATTGTGATTTGCACTAATAGAAATGTTATAAGGTTTATTTTTCCAAGTTTTTGCGTAGGTAATGGATGAACTTAATTGGTTTTGAAAATTGGTTTGGGGGCTATTAGGAAGTTGCCCATTGTATTTTGTACTTCCTGCGTTTACATTTGCACTAAAAGTTACGCCAGGTCTTGCTTTAGTATCAGCCGAATGGTTCCAAGTAATATTAAAAGTATTGGTAGTTGGTGCATCTAGAGGTTTAAAACTTTGTAAGGATAATACTAAGTTGCCTTGGTATCGGTATCGCTTAAAATATCTTGGGTTAAAATTTAGATTCCAACTTCCATAAGAGTACAAAGTGCCTCTAGTTATTAAATCTAAATTAGGACTAAAAATTCTGTAATACCCTAAATTTTCTAAAGCCAAGCCTCTTTGTGCATCTGCAATAAACGTTGGTGCAAGTAAACCGCTATGCCTACCTTGTGTAAGTGGAAAAATACCAAATGGCAATGATATAGGCAAAGGTACACCTTCAAACTCTGGATGCACTGGACCAGTAAATGCCCATTTTTTATTTATAAATTTTGCTTTGTTAGATATAAATGCAAAATGTGGAGTATCTAAATTACAAGTGGTAAACCTTGTGCGAAAAGCATAAAAAACAGAAGTGTCTATTTTTTTTATTTTTTCACCATATACAAACATCTCTCCTTGTTTTGTGTATGTGCCTTTTGTCATTCCTTTACCTGTTTTCATATTTATCCTAATCGTATCCATTACCGATTTTGAATCTGTACCATCATAAAACGGATATGCAATAGCCTTACCAGTACTATCTTTTACTAAAAATGCACTAATGATACTTCTCTTTTGGTCAAACTCAATTTTTGGAGCAGATAAATTATTTTCTTCGTATTTTATTTTAGAAACTTTACCGTATAAATATACTTTTTCAGTTGGAATATCTATAACCATACTATCATCTGCATGGTAAACAATTGGTACATTCAGAGAATCTTTAGATTTTTTAAATGTAAACGTATCTACTAACTGAGAAAGTAGCGTATCTGTTTTAATTAATTTTTCATCGCTAAAAGAAGGGCTTCGTTTTGGCTCTAGCTTTATTGATTTTATAAGTTTATTGGTATCAATTTTATTTTTGTTAATAGTAGGGGGGGTATCTGTAATAACAATACTGTTTGCGAAGTATTTAACATTATTATCAGCATAAATATTATAATTATACGTTAATAATAAAAACAAAGGCATGCACCAACAAACCAAAATATTTTTTGCCTTACCTTTGATATGATTGTTCATAATATGTTATCACAAAAATAGCAATTATATGTGAATGATTATTTGTTTACAATAATTATAACATTTACTAACAAAACCATTTCTAGTATGTTGAGAAATTTTTTTTTGATATTAATATTTTTATTTTCAATAGGTGCTTTTAATAACGAATGTGCTGCACAAGGTAAAAAATTAAAAACGATTGTGGTAGATGCTGGGCATGGCGGCAAAGATAGTGGGGCACAAGGTGATTATGAAAACTCACTTGGTTCAAAAGAAAAAGATGTAACATTAGAAATTTCAAAAAAGTTGGTTGCGGAGCTAAAAAAAAGGTTGCCAGATATTAATGTAGTACCTACAAGAACAACTGATGTGTTTGATAATGTACATGAAAAAGCAAATAAGGCTAATGGGGTAAAAGGCGATTTATTTTTGTGCATACATGCGGATGCAGGCGGTGAAAAGAGAGGAAGCAGACAAATAGGAACAAAAACTGTTACTAAATATAAAGTTACTTACACAGGAAAAGGAAAAAGAAAGAAAAAAATTACTGAACCCTATGATGTAGAAGTGCCCATTTATGAATATTTTAAATATCCTTGTCCAGTAAATGGTACATCTGTTTGGATATTTGCTGCTGCCAAAACTAAAGATAAATTAAATGCATTAATGGAAGAAGGATATGAAGATAATACCGA
>JAYUJS010000601.1:0-5345 GCA_043765095.1 Ferruginibacter sp. | reverse complement strand
TGTAAAATAAACCGCCGAAGAATATTTAGAATTAGAAGAAGCTTCTTTAGAAAAAAATGAATTATATTAGGTAGGGATATTTGCTACTGTAGGAGCATCTATACCTCATAATCAATTAGTTTCAAATACTAATGCTGAAATTGGATATTTTTAAAGGATAAATAGTGTAGGGTTTTTTCCAGTTGATTTAAGAATTGTCTCTATAACAAAGTCATTTTATACCTATCCTTATTTATTTATTATTTGTGACGAAATAAAAACTGTAATAAAGAAAAAAAATACTGTTACAAATTCTGCAGTTATTATAGAAGTTTTATCTACGATTTCGCAATACCATGACGGGGGGCAAAGTTTAAATTATATAGCGATAAACTAAGTTTTAAAGAATATATTCTAATATCTAGCTTAAAATCTTTGGTAGAAAAATACGACAAACAAGCTTATGGAAGCGGGGTATTGCATGAATTTAAAAATGAAGCAGCAACTTTTAACATTACAACTATTGCTTCAACAAATACAGTAAAAGATTTGTACAGAAATGTAGATTTTTCAAATGCAGATATTTAAAAATATTTTTTTAATTTTTGCCTGTACTATTTTCAAAGTATTTAATTAGCTACTTTTTACATCCACCGCATCTCTTAGCCCGCTGCCTAATAAATTAAATGCAAGTACCAAAAGCATAATGGCAAAACCTGGTATAAGTGCTTGCATTGCATTGTGTGTAATAATTAGGTTATAATTTTCTTTTATCATTAAGCCCCAGCTAGGTTGTGGTGGTTGTACTCCTATACCTAAAAAACTTAAGCCAGCTTCCACAATAATAGCAGTGGCAAAATTACCAGCAGCTATTACTAATACTGGGCCAATAATATTTGGTAATATATGTTTCAAAATTATTCTACTATCCCTATAACCTAGTGCTTTTGCGGCTTGCACATACTCCAGTTCTTTTACTGCCATTACCTGCCCACGTACAAGGCGTGCTACGCTTACCCACAATGTGAGCCCTACTGCAATAAATATTTGCCAAAACCCCTTACCTAATGCAAGTGTAATAGCAAATACCAAAAGTAAAGTAGGTATGCTCCAAGTAACATTTAAAAACCACATTATTGCAGCATCAGTTTTACCCTTATAATAGCCAGCCAATGCTCCCAAAAAAATGCCAATGGTAAGCGAAATAAAAACTGCAATAAAACCTACCATCATACTTACTCTGGTACCAATAATAAGCCTGCTAAGCATATCTCTGCCAAAAGCATCTGTACCCAAATAATATTTTTTTGTAATTATATTTTGTTGAATATTTTTTAGGTTATCATTTGTAATTTCTGCAATACTGTAAGATAATGCTACAGCTGTATCATCATCTACATATTTATTTACCATTATTTTTTCATCACTAATTTTATAACTCTTTATAGGTAAAAATTTATATGCAACTTGTTTGCCGAAAAACACAGTAGAAAAAAAACTAGATTCACTTTTATTATTTAAAGGTATTTTTAAAAACAATTGTTTAAAACTAGCAGGTTTTGATTGTATTTCTACTGTTTGTAAATCTGCATCTGTACTTGCATCTGGTGCTATGATGTAACCAAATATACAAATTATTAAAGCAATTATAATGATACAAAGCCCGAGCATTGATGATTTCTTTTGTTTTAATTTTTTCCAAATAGATGGGGCAGTATGATGTATATCAGTCAATAGAAGCTTTTTTATTATTTGCCACAAAGTAATGCAAACAAAAAAAATAGAAAAATTATTATTACTTTTAAACGAAATTAAAATATTAACAGTTGCAACTATTAGTGCAACACCATCATTGACAAAAATTGTTAATCAAAAAAAGTAAAATGAAAGTTGCAGTAGTAGGTGCTACAGGTTTGGTAGGTACAAAAATATTACAAGTGTTAGCAGAAAGAAATTTCCCCATTACAGAATTAATACCAGTAGCATCAGAAAAATCTATTGGAAAGGAAATTATTTTTAAAAATAAATCTTATAAAATTGTAAGTATGCAAGCCGCTATTGATGCAAAACCATTAGTAGCCTTATTTTCTGCAGGTGGGGATACATCAAAACAATGGGCGCCACAATTTGCAGCAGCAGGTATTGTAGTTATTGATAATTCAAGTGCATGGCGTATGGATGCTACCAAAAAACTAATAGTGCCAGAAGTAAATATTGCTTCAATTACCGCAGAAGATAAAATAATAGCCAATCCCAATTGCTCTACTATACAAATGGTGCTCGTACTAAAACCTTTACATGAAAAATATAAAATAAAAAGAGTTGTTGTAAGTACCTACCAAAGTGTGACTGGTACTGGCATAAAAGCCGTAGCACAATTAATGAATGAACGCAAAGGAATTGAAGGAGTAATGGCGTATAAATATCCAATAGATATGAACGCTATACCACATATAGACTCTTTTTTAGAAAATGGCTATACAAAAGAAGAAATGAAGATGGTGCAAGAAACAAAAAAAATAATGGGAGATGATAGCATAAAAGTAACTGCCACCTGTGTACGCATACCTACAGTAGGTGGGCATAGCGAAAGCGTTAACATAGAATTTGAAAATGAATTTGACATTGCAGATGTAAAGACAATATTGGCAGGCGCTGCTGGCTTAGAATTGAAAGATGATATAGATAATTTTATTTACCCAATGCCATTAAATGCACATGATAAAGATGAAACTTTTGTAGGGCGTATACGTAGAGATGAAACACAACCAAAAACGCTAAACTGTTGGATAGTAAGTGATAACTTACGAAAAGGCGCTGCTACGAATGCAGTGCAAATAGCAGAAGAGATGAATTGTTTGGGATTGTTGTAGGAATTGGACTTTGGTGGATTCTTTTTACATTTTCGTATGACGTATTCTTTTTGAAGTTCAATTAGTTAATGCATACATTAGAAATTTTTCTACACTTAACAAAAGAAATACTAAAGTAATAAAGTAGAATGCTCTACATTTTAAGAAAAACAAAAACTCTAATTTAGTACTATCTTAGAAAAACTCGAGTCCGCTTTAAAAATCCAAAGCAATATCCTAAAGCAAGACCAAACGATATCTTTTTGAAAAATATTTTAAAAGACAGTTTTCTTTGAAAGCCTTCCAATCCAGAAGGCTTTTTTTATAACTTTCTTTTCAAAAAATATTTATCTATCTTTTTTTTATTACTTTGTATACTCAAATAAAGTTACAACATGAAAAAAAATACTATTTTATTTATAATTATTTTATTTTTCTCTTCATGTAGTAAAGAGGGAAATGGAGTGCCAAAGGCAAAAGGTGGGCTCTTACCCACCAATTATATTATTATAAAAGACAATTCTTTTTCTCCAAAAGATACTACAATGGCTGTGGGTAATTCGTTTACATTCGTTAATCAATCAACAAGTACAATAGGTATTTACTCGGTAGATAGTGTAGTCATAAATAAACAAGGTATAGCCAGTAATACTTCTTACTTTTTTAAAAAAGATACTGTTGGTACTATATATTTTTTTATGTCAGGTAAACCTACAGTAAGAGGTAGCATTACACTTATTAAGTAATTACAATAAAATTATATGACACAAATTGCTCCTTTTATAGGTTATCTAGCATCACTTTTTCTTGTTATTTCTCTAGTTGTAAAAAATGATATTAAATTTAGGTTGTACAACACTTTGGGTTGCATATGTTTCATTGTTTATGGTATTGTTTTTTCAGCTTTTCCTGTTATACTTACTAACAGTATTTTATTATTTATAAATGTGTATTACCTCATACAACTATTAAAGCACAATGAAAATTTTGAGCTAGTAGAATTTGAAGGAGAAGATAAAATGATGGAAAAATTTGTACAATTTTACAAAAATGATATCAATATTTATTTTCCTTCTTTTGACAAAACATCATTGAAAGCCAATGTAAATTTTGTTGTATTAAGAGATTTAGTTGTTGCCAATATTTTTAGTGTACATGTTGCCGATAATGGCGATGCTATTGTATCTATAAATTATACTACAAAAAAGTATAGAGATTTTAAAGTTGGTAAATTTATTTTTGAAAAGGGGAAACAATTTTTACTAAGCAAAGGAGTAAAAAAAATTATTTATTCAAAAGATTCAAATATAAACCACGCCAGTTTTTTAAAAGTAAATGGCTTCGAAGAAAATGAAACTACTTTTTTTAAGCAACTTTAAAATACTTAAAGGTTCTTTAGAATTATATATAATTTCTAAAATCTTGTGTGTAATATCTAAAAATCTTCTGTCTAAAATCTAAGTACTACTTTTGCTACATGCTTAATTTTAATTTATACGATACAATAAACCTTGCTAGCAAGCTTACACCTTTGCGTATGTGGAATGGTATAAAAGTGCTAAGCAGTTTTTATATAAGTAAATTGTTGGATAAGCCTATTCAATGGGGCTTCCCTGTTTCAATATCTTTTGAGCCCACTACAAGCTGCAATCTTCGCTGCCCTGAGTGCCCAAGTGGCTTACGTGCATTTACAAGACCTACAGGCATGCTTAAAAAAGATTTTTTTACAGAAACGATAGATGATATTTATAAAGAATTACTTTACCTTATTTTTTATTTTCAAGGCGAACCTTATTTAAATACTTCTTTTTTAGAAATGGTAAAATATGCATCTGATAAAGGCATATATACTGCCACAAGCACCAATGCACATTACCTTACAGACGAAGCTGCAAAAAAAACGGTAGAAAGTGGTTTGGACAGACTCATTATTTCTATAGATGGTACTACACAAGATTCTTATGTGCAGTACAGGGTAGGTGGAAATTTAGAAAAAGTAATAGAAGGTGCAAAAAATATTGTAAAATGGAAAAGGGAATTAAATAGTAAAACACCATTTGTATTTTTTCAATTTTTGGTGGTAAAGCACAATGAGCATCAAATTGAAGATATAAAAAAATTAGCAAAAGAAATAGGCGTAGATGAAGTACGTTTTAAAAGTGCACAAGTGTACGATTATGAAAATGACCCCAACAATTTAATCCCCACCAACGAAAAATACAGCCGATATAAAAAAAATGCAGATGGTAGTTTTAAAGCGAAAAATAAATTTGCAAATCGCTGTTGGAAATTGTGGCATGCTAATGTAATAACTTGGGACGGTTTAGTGGTGCCATGTTGTTTTGATAAAGATGCAGAACACAGGTTGGGAAATTTAAAAAATGAACCTTTCAAAAAAATATGGGAAAACGATAATTACAAACAGTTTAGAAATGAGCTTATGAAAAGTAGAAAAAACATAGATATTTGTGCTAACTGTAGTGAAGGTGAAAGTGTGTGGAAGTAAATAAACAT
>JAYUJS010000600.1:0-5346 GCA_043765095.1 Ferruginibacter sp. | reverse complement strand
TATTTTTTTGTATTTTTATTTTTGCAGGTAAAGAGCAATCATTTATTTATTTTCAGTTTTAATTATGAAAAAGTTTTTAGCAAAGGCTTTTTTATTTTTGACGGTTATTTTTTTAATCGTTTTTATTAGTCTTTTTTTAATTGGTAAAATTGTGAATAAAGGCAATTATTTTACTTTTCATAAAACCAACCAAAATATAATATTAGGGCATTCTCATGCGGAGTGTTCATACAATGATTCTTTAATATTGGGGTTTAAAAATTTGGCCCAATCAGGAGAGTCGTATTTTTATACTTATTTTAAATTAAAAAAAGTATTAGAAAACAATACCCAAATAAAGACATGCTTTGTAGAATTTACAAACAATAATATAGAAAGTAAATTTGAAAAATGGATTTGGGATGACCAGTATATTAGCAATAGGTATCCAAAATATTTTGCTTTTATGAATGCATCTGATATATTTTTATTAGCAAAGCATAATACTTTTGCTATTTTAAATGCTCAATCCGCTTCCTTAAAGTCTAACTTTTTATTTATTAAAAGTAAAAAGAAAAATTACATTATTGAAAATAATTTGGGAGGTTATTTACATATAGATAAAACTGTATCAGATTCTTGTTTAAGAATTCAAAATAAATTTATCGAAAAAATTGATACAATAAACATTGCTAATATAAATCTTCAATATTTAACTAAGATTGTAGATTTATGTAATAATAAAAAAGTGAAATTATTTTTTATAAGAAGCCCAACCCATAAGAATTGTACTGCTATGTATAATGAAAGGCAATATAAAAATATATTAAAAGAAAATTTTTCAAATGTTGAATTTCTAGATTTCAAAAATTTTATTTTACCTAATTTAAATTATGTAGATTATGAGCATTTTAATTATAAAGGAGCAAGTAAATACTCTAAATTTTTTAATAGCCTTGTTGAAGATGGATTATTAATTAGGCGCAATAAACAACAAATGATTGACAGTGCTTTAGCAATTTCTAATTTATAATTATTGGTAGAATAACAAATTTATGAGTGTAGTTATTAAGGTAGAAAATATATCTAAACAATATCGCCTTGGAGATGTTGGTACAGGAGCGCTTGCACATGATGTAAATAAGTGGTGGCATAAAGTGCGTGGCAAAGAAAACCCTTATTTAAAAATTGGTGAAACAAATAACCGTGCAGCAAAAGGGGATAGTGACTATGTGTGGGCATTGAAAGATATAAATTTTGAAGTAGAGCAAGGTGAAGTGCTTGGTATTATTGGGAGAAATGGTGCAGGCAAAAGTACCCTCTTAAAAATATTAAGTAAAACCACAACAGCAACGACTGGTAGTATAAAAATAAAAGGAAAAATAGCAAGCTTACTAGAAGTAGGAACTGGTTTTCACCCAGAGCTAAGCGGCAGAGAAAATGTTTTTTTAAACGGTGCTATACTCGGTATGACCAAGAGGGAAATAAAAAGTAAGTTCGATGAGATTGTTGACTTTGCTGGCGTAGAAAGATATATTGACACCCCAGTAAAAAGATATTCATCCGGTATGTATGTGCGGTTGGCATTTGGTGTGGCTGCACACCTTGAGCCAGAAATTTTAATTGTTGACGAAGTACTTGCCGTGGGGGATGCAGAGTTTCAAAAAAAAGCTTTGGGGAAGATGAAAGAAGTGAGTGAGAAAGGAGGAAGAACGGTTTTGTTTGTGAGTCATAATATTTCAGCAATTAAAAGTTTGTGCAATAAGTGTATATTAATGGAGCAAGGGCGAATTACTTCACACGACAATACTCAGAAAGTTGTTTACAAATATTTTGAAACTAGCAATATCAAAAATGAGTACGTCCATAAATCTGGAAAACAAGAAATAAAAATTCAAGATTTACTAATAAATGGAAGTAAAGCATCCAAAGTAAAAATTTATCAAAAAATTGAAATTGATATTTATTTTAGTAAAACAGAGCAAGCTAAAAAGAATGTAGAATTTTTTGTGTTAATTTCTAATGAAGAGGGAGAATTTATAGAAAGTTTTTTTGAATGCGATGTAAATAATTATACCGATGTTGTTAATTTAACAGGAAGAAAAAAGGTTGTTTTTGATTCTATTTTAATTCCTGGAAAGTATTATGTGTCAGTTGGTGTTTTGGATTATCGTAGAGAATTTTATGATTGGGTTGAATATTGTGAAAGTTTTAATGTAGAGGAGCTGTATGATGACCAGAGAATTTATAAACAACGATTAGGACTAATTGTAGGTAAAAGTACATGGCAAGATTTATAATATGAAATTGCACTGTATAGGAGATAGTCATACTGCTTTTTTTACTGGGTATGATAAAATACAATCAGAATATCCTGAAATAGTATTTAGTATTGTTTCAAATATTTTAACTTATAGAATTGGAGCACCACTTGCTTTCAATTTATGTGAAAAAGTATCTAAAGAGAATAGCAATAAAAAGTTGTTTGCTATTTTAAAAAGCCTAAACATTCAAGAAGATTTTATTTTACTTTGTTTTGGTGAAATTGATTGTAGAGCACATATTATAAAACAAGCAGAAATTACCAATAAGTCAATTGAAGAAGTAATAGAGAATTGTATTAATCGTTATGTAAGTGTAGTTTTAGAAATTAAGAAGATGGGATTTAGGGTTGGAGTTTGGAATGCAATTCCATCAGCAATTGGTATAAATAATCCTAATTCGGAATTTCCTTATTATGGAAAAGATTTAGAAAGAAATATTGTAACAAAAAAATTTAATGAAAGGTTAGCATTTTTTTCTATAAATAATCAATTTAATTATTGGCAAATATTTGACCTTTTAGTTGATGAAAATTTGAAGACGAGGGAAAAGTACTATTTTGATAAAGTTCATTTGAATTCAAAACTTCTACCCATTACACTTTCTAAAATAGTGAAAGATTTACCAATGCTTAATTTTAGGAAGCAAGATATCTTTAAAATTAAATTCCAAATATTTTCCTCTTTTTTGAGAAAAAATAAATATTTTAATATCCTATATTCTTTGTACGCAAAATTGAAAAAGAGTGTTAATTAAAATCAAATCAATCATTAAAAAAATAGCTTTGAAATTAACTTCTCAAGTCAAAAAAAATGAATCAATAGAATTGATTCCAAGTTATGATGGGAAAAGAGCTATTATAGAATCTTATAGGTTAAAGTTTGGACTAGCCGTTTTAGTTGAAACGGGAACTTTTATGGGAGATACTATAGAATATTTTAAAAATAAATTTGATTTATTGTATTCAATAGAGTTAAGTAAAGACTTGGCAATTAGGGCAAAAAAAAGATTTGAAGGTGAAAAAAAAATTCAAATTATTGAAGGTGATAGTTCAAATGTACTTGCTGATATTTGTAAGACCTTAAACCAAAAAACACTATTCTGGCTTGATGGACATTACTCATCTGAATTTTTTTATGAAGGAGAATATATAATAACTGCCAAAGCTGATAAAAATACTCCTATTGAGAAAGAGCTTGAAATAATATTATCGCACGATATTTTTAGTGTAATATTAATCGATGATGCAAGATTATTTATTGGTGAAAATGATTACCCTACAATTACACAGATAGAAAATATAGTATTTAGAAGTGGAAAGCCATACACAGTAACTCTCAAAACAGATATTATTCACATCATTCCAAGTAAACAATAAATGTTTAATAAAATTAAATCGCTTATTAAAATAATTTTCTTTAAAAATAAGGACACAAATAACACAATTTTTATTGAGAAAAAAATTATAGAACGATACTTGCCTAAATCTCCAATAATAATAGATTGTGGTGCGCACGTAGGTATGGATACAATCGAATTAGCAAAAATTGAAAATAGTAAAGTCTATGCCTTTGAGCCAGTAAAAGATATATTTGAACAGCTAGTAGAAAATACAAAAAATTTTAACAATATTATTTGTTTTAATGTGGCTCTAAATAGTTTTGATGGTGAAGCAGAAATGTACATTAGTAGTGGAGATTCCGACGGGTCAAGTTCATTATTGAAACCTAAAGAACATATTAATGACCATCCAACAGTTTTATTTAAACAAACCGAAAAAGTTAAATGTCTTACCCTCGACACGTGGGCTAAAATTAATAATATATCTAATATAGATTTGTTGTGGCTCGATATGCAAGGAGCAGAACAAAAAATGCTTTCTGCCTCTTTAGAAATTTTTAACACAGTAAAAGTGATACATAGCGAAGTAAGCTTAAGAGAAACATACGAAGGAGTTGAGACTTACAATAAATATAAAAAATTTTTGGATAAAAAAGGATTTTCTGTAGCTATAGAGGCAATACCTAATGGTTATGATATGGGTAACGTTTTATTTATTAAAAAATAATTTATGGAGTTAATAAAAAAAGTGTTAATCAAATTAGGTCTAAAAAGGCAAGTTGACCTTCAGCATTATCTAAATATCGAAGGTTGGCTTACTCCTTTAGAAGCGAAAGGTTTATTTAATATAGCAAGTCTATTAAAAAAAAATGCTACAGTTGTAGAAATTGGATGCTGGAAAGGTAAAAGTACTTGGTGCATAGCACAGGGACTTAATAAGGGTATTATAAATTGTATAGATCCTTTTAATGCAGATGGAGAAGCAGGGAGTAAAGAAATATACGAGCATACAAAAGGAGAAAAAAGTTTGTTAGTACAGTTTAAAGAAAACCTTAATGCGGTTAGTAAAAATGTAACAATTGTACTGCACAAAGGATACTCGAACGAATTTGTAGGATTAATAAGGCAAATTGATTTTTTGTTTATTGACGGTGACCATAGTATAGAAGGATGTACATTTGATTTTGTACATTTTGAAAAAGATTTAAAAGTTGGTGCATATGTTGCTTTTCATGATTACTATCCTGATAGAGCAGATTTAGGGCCAACTTGGGTTATAGAGAACTTAGTAAAGAAAAATGCAGCTTATGATTTTCATAAAAGCTATGATTCATTTTGTGTATTTAAAAAAATAGCATAATTTTTTTGTGGAGATAGAAAATAGACCAACAATAATCTGTCTAACTCCAGTGCGTAATGAAGCTTGGATACTAGACACTTTTTTAAAATGTACAAGCCTTTGGGCAGATTATATCATCATTGCAGATCAAAATTCTACTGATGAAACTAGAGATATAGCTACTAGATATGAGAAAGTAATTTTGATAGAAAATAAATCAATAGAATACAATGAACTTGAAAGACAAAAATTATTAATTACAGAAGCTAGAAAAATTAGTGGCAAAAGGCTATTAATAACTTTAGATGCGGATGAAGTTTTTGTAGGAAATTTTTTGGATACTGCTGATTGGAATAATATGTTAA
>JAYUJS010000599.1:0-2017 GCA_043765095.1 Ferruginibacter sp. | reverse complement strand
TGTAATAGCCATCTATGCCTAGGGATGAAATGCTTCCTGCTTTTTCTATATTTATAAAACCATCTTTGTTTACTATTTCTTCGGGTAAATAAACATTTTGTATTGCGCCAATTACTAAAAAAGTATTGTTATGTTTTATAGGTACAATTTCTACCAGTTCTAGAGCATATTGAATATGACTTTCTTCTACAAAAGGAGCGGTACAATCTGCTTTAAAAATAGGAGTAAGCCATGTTTCTTCAAATTCATCTTGTGTAGCATCATATTTTGCACTTGTTTGATGTGCTTGTTTTATAAAATTTTCTTGTATGTGATTAATAGTATATTGCTTAGTATTTTTTATGTTAGACAATGTATGCGGCGCTGCAGCTAATGGGCGATTTATAAAACCAATTAACGCTGGGTCTGCGCCAATGTGTACAATATTGCTAAAAATAGCAAGATTAGCTTGCCCTTGTTCATTGCAAGTGCCAATAAGGCTTACAGATTTAAAACCTGATAAAGTATTGATAAAATTACCTCTGTAAAATCTGTCCCAAGATTGTATTTCTAATAAATTGTACTGTTTCAATTTGCAATAATTTAATTACAAAGTTGTGCAATAAAAGTTGCTTGTCAAAGTTTTAAAATAAATTGCCAACTTGCCTTTTCCTGCCTTATTTTTGTATTACCAATTTTTATTCAACAATATTCGCTTTATGACTTGGAAACATTTTTTCACTTCTTCTATAGGTAAGAAATTTTTAATGGGAGCTACAGGCTTATTTCTTATTACATTTTTAATAATACATGCAAGTATAAATGCTATGATTTTTTTTAATGATAGTGGTGTTACTTTTAATCATTGGGGACATTTTATGGGCAGCAATCTTATTGTACGCACCATGGAGATTGGACTAATGGCTTTTTTATTGTTGCACATTTACCAAGGTTTAACTTTGTGGAGACAAAACCACAATGCTCGTCCAGTAAAGTATGCAATAACAAAAGGCGATGGTAAAAGTAAGTGGTATAGCAAAACCATGGGGTTATTGGGTACTTTGATTTTAATTTTCTTGATAATGCATTTTTATCATTTTTGGATACCAAGTCGTTTTGGTGGTATGGCAAGCATTCAGCCACTTGCAGAAACTACACTTACTCCAGAATACAATAACCAACCTGTACATAATTTGTATCAAGAAATGTTGAATGTATTTACAGGAAGTTATTCTCCGATAATTGTTTTGTTTTATGTGCTAGGTTGTGTATCGCTATGTTGGCACTTATTGCATGGGTTTCAAAGTGCGTTTCAAACATTTGGTGTAAATCATAAAAGATATACGCCAATTATAAAAACGATAGGGGTGGTTTATTCCGTAGGTATTTCGTTATTATTTGCAAGTATGCCTGTAGCTATTTACTTTGGCATAGTAAATTAAATTTATTCATCACTAATTTATAAGTATGTTGAATTCAAAAATTCCGAATGGAGAAATGAAGGAAAAGTGGGAAGATTACAAAGGTAATGTACAATTGGTTAATCCCGCTAACAAAAGAAAATTAGAAGTAGTTGTAGTAGGCACGGGGCTTGCGGGTGCATCTGCGGCCGCATCTTTGGGTGAGCTAGGTTACAAAGTAAAGGCATTTTGTTTTCAAGATAGCCCACGCCGTGCACATAGTATAGCTGCGCAAGGTGGTATAAATGCGGCTAAGAATTATCAAAATGATGGAGATTCAGTTTTCCGTTTGTTTTACGATACAGTAAAGGGTGGCGACTATCGTGCAAGAGAAGCAAATGTGCATCGCTTGGCAGAAGTGAGTACCTCTATTATAGATCAATGTGTGGCGCAAGGTGTACCATTTGCAAGAGAATATGGTGGCTTATTAAGCAACCGTAGTTTTGGAGGAACGCAAGTGCAGCGTACGTTTTATGCGGCAGGGCAAACTGGGCAACAATTATTATTGGGTGCATATAGTGCTTTAGAAAGGCAAGTTGCACTAGGAAATGTAACAATGTATCGTCGCCACGAAATGC
>JAYUJS010000598.1:0-2025 GCA_043765095.1 Ferruginibacter sp. | reverse complement strand
ATGAAAAATACATAACGGAATATTTTGGCTATGACAAAGTATTACCTATGAATACAGGAGTAGAAGCGGTAGAAACTGCCTTAAAACTTAGTCGTAAGTGGGCTTACCTAGTAAAAGGTATTGAGGAAAATATGGCAAAAATAATTGTATGCAACGATAATTTTCATGGTCGTACACTAGGGGTAATTTCTTACAGTACTGATCCATCTTCAACTACTGGCTTCGGGCCATTTTTGCCCGGTTTTGAAAAAATACCCTTCAATGATACCATTGCTTTAGAAAAAGCTTTTCAAGATAAAAACGTAGCAGCATTTTTGTTTGAACCCATTCAAGGAGAAGCAGGGGTAGTAGTACCTGACGTAGGTTATTATACAAGAGTACGAAAACTTTGCACAAGGTATAATGTATTAATGATTGCAGATGAAATACAAACTGGACTTTGCCGCACAGGAAACTTACTAGCAATATGTGCAGAGGGTACAAAGGCAGATATTTTAATATTAGGAAAAGCACTAAGTGGTGGCACTATACCAGTGAGTGCTGTATTGTGCAATGATGAAATAATGATGACGATAAAACCAGGTGAACATGGTAGTACTTATGGTGGAAACCCGCTAGCATGCGCTGTAGCAATAGCATCGTTAAAAGTATTAAAAGACGAAAAAATGGGGGAAAATGCTACCAAAATGGGCGAATTATTTAGAGGCGAATTAGCAAAATTGGAATCCCCATTTATAAGTTTGATAAGAGGCAGAGGGTTATTAAATGCTATTGTTATAAACCATCCTAATAAAGATGCTGCTTGGGATTTATGCATGGAAATGATGCACAATGGTCTTATTGCAAAACCAACACATGGTGATAAAATACGTTTTGCACCACCACTAATTATTAATGAAGAACAAATAATGGAAGCAGTACAGATTATAAAACAAAGTTTGCAAATTTTATATTAATAAATAAATTTTAAGTTAATTTTCGCTCTAAAATTTATTTTAAAAAGAAAAAGTTTTTTTCAGTCTAAATACATAATACTTGGTACTAAAAAATGGATACACACTTACACCACACAGACCACAAAGAAAACCACCTTACTAGCTCAGACTTTTTAAGAGATGTAGTAATAGGAATGAGCGATGGACTTACTGTACCTTTTGCACTTGCAGCAGGGCTTAGTGGTGCAGTAGACCATAGCAATATTATAGTAATAGCAGGAATTGCAGAAATAGCTGCTGGTAGTATAGCCATGGGGCTTGGTGGATACTTAAGTGGTAAGACTGAGCAGGACCATTACATAAATGAAGAAAAAAGAGAGCATTACGAAGTAGAAAACCTTAGAAAAAGAGAAATAGAAGAAACGAAAGAGTTTTTTGCTAATATTGGATTGAGCAAGGAAGTGCAAGAAAAAGCTACACAGGAACTGGCAATGGATAACAATAAATGGGTAGATTTTATGATGAAATATGAACTAGGGCTTGATAAACCGGACCCAAAGCGTGCATCTAAAAGCGCTTTTAATATTGGGCTTTCGTATATAGTTGGGGGCATCATTCCATTAAGTCCATATTTTTTTATAACAGATTCTAACGAAGCATTAAAATTTTCGGTAGTAGCTACATTAATTTGTCTTTTTATTTTTGGTTTTTTTAAGAGTAAAATGACTGGGGTAAACCCTTTGTTGGGTGCCATACGTGTAATGCTTATAGGTGCTGTAGCAGCTACTGCAGCATTTGGTATTGCAAAATTATTTGAGCATTAAATTAGTAATTTATCTGTGTATTACTAATATTCTATAAAAATAAAATGTAGCAAATAAATGTTCATCAATTTTTTGTTGGTTATATAATATTAATAACCAAAATATTTACTATCTTATCAATAAAACTATTTAAAAATTACGCTCTATTCTAATTTTTTCTCCGAAATTTTTTAGGAAATGTTGAATAATGTTAGCCATTACAGTTAAAAAAATCACTTCCGCATCAAATCTTCAATAGCATTATCATACATCTTTTTCCATTTGGC
>JAYUJS010000597.1:0-16924 GCA_043765095.1 Ferruginibacter sp. | reverse complement strand
AATCAATTTGATTTTTAGCTTTCTGTATTTCAATTAAAACTTTTCTTTGTTCTCCTGTTTCTGTTTTTATAGTTGCAATAAAGTCTAAACGAAAAACTGCAAGACCTGCAAGTTCGTCTGTGTAAGTAAATTCTTGCGGCTTTACTTCTACTGTTTCAATAGTTTGTTCCAAAAGGGTTCCAATAAAGAATTTCGCAACTCTTTCGTTCTCCATCATTCGCTTGAAAACTATATCAAATATTGGGTTTGCAATTACCATTTTTATTCTGAATTTCTATACAAATATACAAATCTTGTTTTAAGAATGTCCTCGTGTATTGTACACAACACTATGGTTGGTATGTAAACTTCTTAGGCTTTATCTATTTTTTCAGCAATAGAAGCTTCGCCTTTTAAAAAAGCCGTAATAATATTTGTATCTAGTAAAAGTTTATTTCTAGTCATCTTCATAAATTTTTTTACAGGTGCTACTTATCACTTTTTCAATTAATGCTGTATCGTTATTAATTCATGTACCTAAAAAAATATGAGCTGATAATTTCTTTTTTGCTTGCTTTGAAGGATTTTTTTAATGGCAGTTTCAAGTTCTATCAAAATAGACTCATTGCTTACTTTTAAAACAGCTTTTATTAAACTTATTTTTCAAACTTCTGCATACATAACTTACTTTTTCTAGTCTTTCCAAAAAATACAGAATTTTCAATAAGTTCAATAATAGCTATTATTTGTAAGTATCACAGTAATTCAATATACCTTCAATGTCCTCATTACTTAAATTGGGATATGGCAACATAGGGCTTTGCTTATATTCCTCAAATAATTTTTTAGCATATTCATTTCTGCCAATAACTTCTTGAGATTTTTTTACAAAAGCGTATAATAATTCCTTATTTTCCCATCGTTTTACCACTCCTTTCAATGCTGGTCCTACATAGTTTTCAGTAGGTTTGTGGCAAGTTGCACAATTTGCTTTGAATAGAGCTTCACCATTATTATTTACTATGCTAATGTTTTCTTTTATGTTATTTTCTGTTGGACTATTACATCCAATAAAAAAAATGAGTATTAAGAAAAAAATATTTTTCATAAAAAAATTATCAAAAAATTAAAGTTATCTGCGAAAATTTTCTAAATCTTCGGGCAAATATTTATTTTAACAGCTCCCTCGCTATTACTACCTTTTGTATTTCACTAGTGCCTTCCCCTATTGTACACAATTTACTATCTCTATAATATTTTTCTACAGGAAAATCTTTTGTGTAACCATAGCCACCAAATATTTGTACCGCATCTGTACTTATTTCTACTGCTATTTCGCTAGCATAATATTTCGCCATGGCTGCTTCTTTAGTCATAGGCAAATTTTTCATTTTTAGGTCGCAAGCTTGGTCTATCAATAACTCTGCAGCAGCTATTTTAGTTGCCATATCTGCAAGTTTAAAAGATATTCCTTGAAAGTTTGAAATAGGTTGGTCAAACTGATGGCGCTCTTTTGCATAATTTATAGATGCTTCATAAGCTCCTTTAGCAATACCTAAACTTAAAGCCGCAATAGAAATTCTTCCACCATCTAATATCTTCATTGCTTGTTTAAAACCATCGCCTATGTTACCCAATCGCTGTGCATCAGCAATAATACAATTATCAAAAATCATCTCACAGGTTTCACTTGCACGCATACCAAGTTTATTTTCTTTTTTGCCAGCTGTAAAACCCACGGTTCCTCTTTCTATAATAAACGCCGTACTGTTGTTTTTAGCTCTTGGCTCTCCAGTTCTGCATACTACAACTGCCACATCACCACTTTTTCCATGAGTAATCCAACTTTTAGCTCCATTTATAATCCAACTATCGCCATCTTTTACAGCAGTTGTTTTCATATTTCCAGCATCGCTTCCAGTATTAGGTTCAGTAAGCCCCCATGCACCAATGTGCTCAGCAGTTGCTAATTTTGGCAAATATTTTTTCTTCTGTTCTTCGCTACCAAAATATAAAATATGCCCCGTACATAAACTATTGTGTGCTGCTACAGATAACCCAATAGAGCCACATACCTTTGCTATTTCTTGTATTATGGCGCTGTACTCATAATAACCAAGCCCAGTACCTCCATATTCTTCAGGCACTAAAACACCCATCATGCCAAGCTTACCTAATTCTTTAAATATATGAGTAGGAAATTCTTGGCTTTCATCCCACTCCATTAAATGTGGTTTTATATATTGCAATGCAAAATCTTTTGCAGATTGTGCTACTTGTGCAGTTATTTCATTTTTGCTAAAATTCATTATCTTAATTATAAATATAAAAATGCAAAGTAGCGAAATTTGTGCTAACAAATGTTAGTTTTATAAACTCAAATATGGAGAAATTTTAAGGTAGGTTTCATCATTTATTACCATTATTTTTTTTAACTCTTCTAAATTTTTAAAATCCCCATGCTGCTTTTTATATTCTATTATTACATTTGCTAATTGCCACCTTATATATGGATGAATTTTTAACTCTTCTAAAGTACAGTTATTAATTTTTATCTTTCGAATTGTATTATTACTCACTTTTAAAAAAGGTTTTATTTTTTGAAAAATTGAATCTGGCAACCCATACACTTCTTTTATTTGCTCTATTTTACAAAAACCACCTAAGTCATTTCTGTATTTTAAAATACGTTTACAATACCCTGCTCCAATGCCTGGCAATGCATCATAACCTGTAGAGTCTGCAAGGTTAATATCTATCGGCTCTGTTTCTTTTCTTTTATATTCTTTGTTTTCGTAAGGTTTATAATTGTTGCTATTACTATTTGCATACTGATTTTTTTGTACATCAACAATACGTACATAAGCTATCAGTCTTTCTTTTTCTTCGTTGGTAAGGCCCCATATTTTTCTCAAATCGTCTGGTTGCCTAAATCTACCGCCATTAGAAATATATTTTTGTATGCTTGCAATAGTTTTTTCTTTTACACCCAATTTTTGCCACCCTTCTACATCTAAAGTATTTGGATCAAAATAAAACATAGAGCCAGTAAAAATTCTGTTGGATTCATTTTTTGTATAAGTATTATAATCTGCTCCATCATTATACTCAATATTGCTATAGTAATTTTTGGTGCTATCTTTTTGTTTTTCTTTTAATGAATCTGTGGCAATTACAATTATTTTACTATTTAAAGATTCTTCTTTTAATATAAGGGGGTAAATAAATTGTGCACTTACAAAAATAGATACAATAGTTATTAACAACATAAGTACGCCTCGTTTTTCTTTTTTGGTAAAGGTAAAAAAGCTATTTGCAGGGTTATTTTGCATAAGCCACAATTTGTATTTAATATTTTTTTTATGCTGTCTATTTTATAATAACTTATTTTCTATTGCATATAACGTAAGTTCGGCATTGTTTTTTAAATTCATTTTAGAAATTATTCTTGCCCTATAAGTGCTTACAGTTGTTACGCTCAAAAAAAGGGACTCTGCTATTTCTGAAACAGATTTACCACTTGCAAGCAGTTTTAATACACTAAATTCTCTATCAGATAATAATTCGTGAGGTGCTTTATTTTTATCATCATCAAAAATAGAAGTCAATTTTTCTGCTACAGCAGCGGTAATATATTTTTTACCCATCATTACTTTTTGCACTGCATTAACCAACTCATCTGGTGCCATATCCTTGCTTAAATAGCCAGATGCTCCCGCTTTTAAAACTCTAATAGCATATTGGTCTTCTGGGTGTATGCTTAATATAAGTACGGGCAAAGTTGGTTTTATTTGTTTAATTTGTTGTAGCGCATCAAGCCCACTTCTACCAGGCATACTTAAATCACTTATAACTACATCCCAAGACTCTTTAATTACTAGTTTTACCAAGTCTTCGGCATCGCCTACTTCTTCAATAGTTGCACCAGGGAAACCTTCTAGCAAAATCATTCTCAATCCACGCCTAACTACAATGTGGTCGTCTGCCACTAAAATTCTAATCATAATACTTTTATTAAAATAAATAATTATAAAAAAATTACACTAAAGGTACGGTTATTAATACGGATGTACCAAGCCCCGTATTTCCATTTATATTGTAAGTGCCATTTATGAGAGATACTCGTTCTTTCATACCTAGCAAGCCAAGTGTTTTTTTATTTTTAATATTATCATCTTTAAAACCAATTCCATTGTCCTCTATTAATAATGTTAGTAAATTATCTTCAATTTTAAAAACGGTATTTACCTCACTTGCTTTTGAATGTCTTGATACGTTGGTAAGGCTTTCTTGAAATATTCTAAACACACCAGTTGCTATTTCTTGGCTCACTTTTACATGACTCATATTGGTTTTAAAAATAGATTTTATTTCTGACCTTTTAGAAAATTCTTCACTTTGCCATTCCATAGCTTCTATTAATCCTAAATCATCTAAAATACTTGGTCGTAGTTGTGTTGCTATTCTTCTAACGGTTACAACTGTTTTATCAATTAACTCTATAGTATCTTTCATTCTTTGCTGCACTAAAGGTTCATCGCTTTTTATTTTTTTGTTTATCCAGGAAATATCCATTTTTAAACCAGTTAATTGCTGCCCCAGTTCATCATGTATTTCACGAGCCATGTGTGTTCTTTCATTTTCTCTTATAGTTTCTAAATGCGCTGCAAGTTCTTTAAATGCTTGTTTAGATTTTTGTAGGCTTGCCTCGGCAAGGTAATTTGCAGTTACATCATTTGCTAGTCCCAATTTTGCATTTTGCCCTTGATATTGTATTTCGCTAGTTATTGCATTTACTTTTATAATTGTACCGTCTTTTTTTTGATGTTCCCAAATCATTTCTGTATTTAATTTTTCTTTATCTGTTTTTTTTAACCAATTTAAGTATGCTGTATCATTTTTTGGATGCAGGTTTATAATTGGCATTTCTAAAAACTCTTTTTTACTGTACCCATAAGAGTTTATTGCAGCTGTATTTACATCAATAAATTTACCATTTCCTTCATCTAAAATCCACATTGGCAATGGGTTTTCATTAAAAAGTAGTTTATATTTTTGTTCAGAATTTATAAGTGCTTGCTCTGCTTCTTTTACGGCTGTAACATCTTGCATTGCACCTAGCATTCTATAAGCCTCTCCATCTTTATACAAGATATAAGCTCGGTCACTTATTATTTTTGTTATATCATTATCAATTTTAAAGCTAAATTCTTCCATTAATAATGTTTCCTTTCTTGCAATTGCTAAATTAAAATTTTTTTCTAACCTTAATTTTTCTTCATTGCTTACTTTATCAATAAAATCACTAAATTGAAATATACTATTTGCTGGCTTTCCAAAGAGTTTACAAAAAATTTCATTTCCTGTTAAGCAATCCGATTTCATATCCCAATCCCATATAGCTTCGTTGGTGGCTTTTGCAACCAGTTCAAATCTTTCATTAGATATTTGCAATGCTTTTTCTGCAATAGTTGCTTCCTCACTTGCTTTTTTTCTTTCAGTAATATCTAATATGGTTCCTATTACAGCATCTTCACCATTATGATTTGTAGACGAACCAAATACTTCTAAATAAATTTCACTTCCATTTTTATGCTTACCTTTAAATTCATAATTATGTTTATTTATTTTTCTAGCTTCATATTCGTTTATGTGTTTTTTTACAATTTCCTTATCATCGTAAGCTACTAAAGAAAAACCATCAGGATGTTCATAAATTTCGTTTTCAGTATATCCAAATATTTCTGCAAAGCGTGGGTTTATGTATACAAGGTTTTCTTTGTGCCTTATATATACGCCAACCATAGATTGCTCCACAAGCCCTCTAAATTTAGATTCTGCATTAGATAACTCTAACTGAGCTATTTTTCTATTGGTTACATCAGTTACCAACGATAGCATAACACCGGTATTATTATTTTCATCTTTTAAAAATGAATTGTACCATTCACAATAAATAACACTCCCATTTTTTGTATAACAAACTGTATTTATAATTCCGCTTTGTAAAGGGTCTGAAGATGAAAAATGTAAATTGCTATTAAACATTACTAAGTCATCTTTATTTATCATTTTATCAATTGAAAAACTTGGCACTAAAACCTCACTTTCAGTCCATTCAAATATTTCAGTCGCTTTTTTACTCCACTTCATTACTTTCATATCACTGTCAAATTCAATAACAGCAAGTGGTGTATTGTTTAAGTGAAATGAAAGTCGTTCATGTAATTTTTTTAATTCTAATGCAGCTTTTTTCTTAGCAGTAATTTCATTATAGTAAATTGATAGTCCATCTTTACTTGGATAAATTAAATTCTCGTACCATTTATCTTGTTTGGTATCATAATTCTCAGAACGAATTACTTGCTGTGTTTCTTTAGCTTTATGTAAGGAGTTATAAAATTCTCCATTCACCATATTTGGAAAAAGTTTCCAAATATTGTTGCCTAATAAACTATTTTCATCGCTACCATGCAGCTCAATTGAATTTTTATTTAAATAAGTATAACTCCAATTATTATCTAAAATAAAAAAAGCATCTGCTATTCTTTCAAAAAATTTATCTAAATCTTTCGATTTTAGGTTTACTTCTTTTTGAAGTTTTGTAGAGAGTTCTTTTAATCTTTCTTCAAGTATTACTCTTGTAGAAATGTTGTGCACTACACCTATAGCACCTACAAACTCCCCCTTTGTATTGCTTATAGCAGATGTACTTACTTCTACATTTATTTTTTGCCCATTTTTATGATAATGCAACATTTGCCCCTTCCATGTTTTTTGCTTTTTTGCATCTTCAAAAAAAATATTTTTTTCATTTTCGTTTAACTGTATTACTTCTTCTATTTTTTTTCCTTTTACCTCCATTGCTGTGTAACCATACAATTCTTCTGCAAACTTATTCCAGTCTTTTATTAAAAATTTTTCATCTGTAGTAATAATTGCATCAGAAATATTATTAAGCAACGTAGAGTTATATTGCAAAGAACTATATATAATTTCAGATTTTTTAAAATCTCTCATTAAAAGCATATAGCCATTAAATAGTATTAAAAAAAATAAAATAGCTAACAAAATAAACGACCAAGTAAGGTATTGATTATACTTATCTTTTTCAGATGTTGGTTTTTGTAAAAAAGCTTTTTCTTTTTCTGCAATAGCAGAAACCAATAAATTTATTTTTTCAGAAGTTGCTTTTCCCTTTGCTTCTAAAGTTTTTAGAGTGGTATCATCATGCCCATAAAAGTCTGGATTTTCAACTATTTTTTTTGTAGCTACTAAATCTTTTATCTCTTTCAAAACTTTATTACCGTCACTAATATGCAATTTTGATGAAGTAAGATAATCTAACTCTTGGTTTACAATTATCATAGCATTTTTATGACCTATAAGAAAAGATTCTTTACCAAATTTAAAATAACCATGAGTGCCTACCTCAGAT
Source organism: Ferruginibacter sp. (assembly GCA_043765095.1). Lineage (GTDB taxonomy): Bacteria > Bacteroidota > Bacteroidia > Chitinophagales > Chitinophagaceae > Ferruginibacter. The sequence continues at coordinate 9,507 of JAYUJS010000597.1, read as the reverse complement.
GCTTTTAAATTTGACAATACATTTTCTGCTCTTAATAAAGCGTTTATAGCCATATTGGTGTTTGATGATTCCACCACTGTTTTACGCATATTTATGTACATAGTGTATAATATTGCTGCTGTAAAGAGCATGGAAATATAAAAAGCAATTTTTATTTTTCTTGCTATACTAAATTGTATCATATTTCATTTATATTTTGAATAATATGCTAAGGCTACAACCTTTGCTTATTTCTGATTTTATTGTTACTTTACCATTATGCAAATAAGCTCTACTATAAATATTTTGCAAACCCACACCTTTTACTTTTTTTAAAATATCAAAGCCCACTCCATCATCTTCAATGCAAAATTTTAAATCGTTTTCAATCATTAATAAAATCAATTTTACATGTTTGGCTTTTGCATGTTTACTAATATTGTTTAGTTGCTCCTGAGCAATTCTAAAAATAGTAAGTTTTAGTTCCTCCGTTAAAAATTCATTTTTTATATCTCCCCAGTTGGTTGATATTTTAAACTCGCTTACGAGTGCTACACTTTCTATAAGTTCATCCAAAGCAATCGTTATTCCCATTTCTCCAAGCGAGGGAGGTATCAATGACTTTGATAAAATTCTTATTTCTGCTACTGCATCTCCTATATATTTTTTTGCAGTTTCCAACAAATCATGTCTCATCTCTTCATTGGTAAGTGAATATTCTATATAAAGTTTTGTGGTGGCTAGTATTTGGTTTATATTATCGTGTAATTCTTTTCCTATCGCTTCTCTTTCTTTTTCTTGTGCTGTAATTACAGCATTCGTTATTTCATTTTGTCTAAGCCTTCTTTCTTCATTTAGTTTTTCTTCTAATTCTTTTTTTTCTGTAATATCTTTTGCAGCACCTATTAATCTTACTACAGTTCCATTTTCATTTCTTATTACGTAGCCCCTATCGATAATGTTAGCATATTTATTATTGTTTCGTTTTATTCTACATTCTATTTCAAAAAAATCATTTTCTTTTTCTTTTAAAATATTTCCAATTATTTTATCAAAATTACTTTTATCATCTGGATGTATTCTATCTCTCCAGCTATCTGGTTCTCTACTTTTTGATAGGCTTATTTCTCCAAATATTTTCCCCCAGCCATCCTCACTTCTAAATACTTTATTTTTTTGTAGATCCCAATCCCATACTATATCACTTGTAGCCTTGGATACTAATTTATATCTGTCATTGCTAAGCTTTAATGATGCTGCATTGTTATTAGCAGCTATGGCTATTCGTATTGTTTTTTCTACTAAAATTTCATCTACAAAATCTTTTACAATAAAATCATTAATACCTTTTTCTAACAAGCCAAAAGCCAATGCCGCCAAATATTTATTTATTATTAATACGATAGAGGCATTAATATGTAAGTTTATTAGTACATCAAAATCTACAGATAGCAAGCTAGTAGTATCAATAAATACTACAGCTGTTTTTAATTTCTTATTTTCTTTTTCTATTTCAGTAATAGAATTTATTATTTTTACTCTATTAATATCCAAAGTGGTTTGATAAAGTAATTCTTCTAAAAAAAAAGCGTAACCCTTATCATTACTAACAATTATTATGTCAATATTTGTATATCCATTTATCATAAAAAGCAATTACTCGGTAAGTAGCATCTAAAATAAATTATTTATAGCAGAAAGCATAACTTGTTAGCATTAAATTTACCTAAATTTGTAATATTACTTTTTTAATTAATTAAATATTGATAAATCTACGTTGCAGAATAGTAATTTTTTTATTAAAAAATGTGCAATAAGTTGATATACAATTTCGTTTAAAAAATTATAAATGGCAAAATGTTTTTTAACTACCTATAACTCTTTTAAAAATAAATCCTAGTATGAAAAAATTTCTACTAATTGATGACCATGTAGTAGTTAGATCTGGCATTAAATTGTTATTATCAAATATTTATAAAGACTCAGAAATTAGTGAAGCTAAAGATGGAGAAACTGCTATAGCATTGGTAAAAGAAAACCATTACGATTTTGTAATGTTAGATGTACAAATGCCAAATACAGACAGTTTTGCATTAATGGAATATTTTAAAGCAAATTATGCTTTACTAAAGGTATTGGTATTTTCTATGAACTCCGAAAATATTTATGCTTTACGTTACATACGTGCTGGTGCTATGGGTTTTATAAGCAAAGATGCTCCGCTAGATGAAATTAAAATTGCGATAGAGCAAGTACTTAATGGTAAAAAATATATTAGCGAAGAAATGTTATTTGTATTAGCAGAAGGCGCTTCACAAGGCGCAGACACTAATCCATTCAATACTTTATCTGCTCGAGAGTTTGAAATCGTATCTATGTTGCTTAATGGCAAAACTATTAGTTTAATAGCTGTAGAACTTAACTTAGGTATATCTACTGTTGGTACTCATAAGGGGCGAATTTTTTCAAAGTTAAAGGTTACCAATCTACTTGAGCTAAAAGAATTGTCAAATACTTATAACTTAAAATAATAAAATAATTCTAAGTTTTAAATTAGGTGCGGTTTTTAATAAATAAAATATTTTCTTAAATTTTAAAAATTATTAAAAATAAAATTTGCTTTTATAAAATAAATTGAAACACATTAGAACTAGAAAAAATACTTGCAAAAATGCCCTCAAAATAAGAGGGCATTTTTATTAATTAAAAACTAAACTATCAAACTTTTGAGGAAAAATTTTTTAATGTCCCATTCCAAACTTTTTTACCTTGCAATTTTTTTATCAAATACATTAGCCCTACGAATATAAAAAAGAAAGGACCAACGAAACCAAAAATACCAATCCATTTTCCACCATAAAATTTTTCCATTGGGCGTTTTAATCTTTCCGCAATAATATACATACTTGGCACCATTATTAGAGTAAGAAAAAATGCAAATATTAATCCAAAAATAATTGTCCAGCTAAGTGGTCCCCAAAAAACAACACTATCACCACCAAAGAAAATATGTGGGTTTAAGGTTTGAAAAAAAGAAACAAAGTTAATATTAAAACCTACAGCTAAAGGCAGCAAACCAAGCATAGTAGCCAAAGCTGTTAGTAATACTGGTATGATACGAATTTTACCAGCTTGTATAGTAGCCTCCCTCGTACGTGTGCCACGCCCTCGAAGCTCATCGGTAAATTCTATTAGTAAAATTCCATTTTTTATTACAATACCTGCAAGCCCTATTATACCTACCAGAAACATAATAGTAGCTATCGTCATGCCCGTTATTGCATAGCCTAATAGTACTCCAATAATAGAAAAGAAAATTTCTGTGAGTACAATAAATGGTTTACTAGTGCCATTAAATTGTAATACTAATATTAAAAAAATTATTGCCAAAGCTCCAAACAATGCTTTAAGTAAAAACATTCCTGTTTCTGCTTCTTGCTCCCCTTGCCCAGTTTGGCGAATAGACACTGACGGAGGTATTTTTGAAACTAATTTAAAATCTTCAATCTTTGTAGCAAGTTCGTCATTAATACCTTTCACCATTGATTGCTCTAGCACATTTGCCTGTAGCTGTATAGTGCGTTTTACATTTTTACGAGCTATAGCGCCAGAGGTATTGGTATAATCTATGGTAGCTATAGCACTTACTGGTATTGATTTTATACCCATCGTATTCATATCCATAAACGTAATGCGCATGTTCATTATGTCGGTAATATTATTACGCACTAAGTCACTTGTTCTTAATTGTATTTTATATTCATCCTCCCCAATTTTTAGTTTGCTTATTTCCTTTCCAAATACAGCAGTACGTATTTCCATTCCTATTTGCCCTGTACTTAAGCCCTGTGTCATAGCTTTTTCACGGTCTATATTTACGGTTATTTCTGGGCTGTTTAAATCTACATCAGTATGCAAGTTTTCTATTCCATTTATTGGATTATTATCTAAATAATTTGAAAGATTGCTGGCAACTTTTGCTATTTCATCATATTCATCTCCTACTATTTCAACATTTACGGGTGGGTCTGTTGGTGGCCCACTACCTTCTTGGTTTACCTGTATGCTTGCGCCAGGTATGCCCACCATCATAGCTCTTATAGAATCTAAAAAAGGTTTTGTTTTTTTACCCTCTCTTTTTTCGTACTCAATAAAAGATACTTGTATGCGCCCTAGGTTTGGTCTTACACTTCTATTTACATCTTCAGGTGTGCTGGCACTATTGGCAATGTTAGTAATTACACTTTCTACTATTCCACCTGCCTTGCTTGGTAATTCATTTGCCAATACTTTTTGTACACGACTTTCTAAGATATGGGTTATGCTATCCGTTTTTTTAATAGCAGTGCCAACTGGCATTTTTAAATATACATAAATAAAATTTGGGTCGCCACTGGGAAAAAAAGTAGATTTTGTTCTTCCGCTTTTAACGCTCGCTATTAATAACCCAACTGCTACAAAAAACAAACCAAACAATGATGCAAATATCCATGCAGGTCTCCATCCTTTCAATACCCACCTTAATAATTTTTCATATTTATTCATTAAAGATGGTAGCACTCTATCTTGAAAATAATGTATTACATTTCTAAAAACATATCTGTTTAAAATAGTAAGAAATGCCATAAAAAATAAGAAATTACCTGTGCCATGAAAGCCTCCTAAGTGCATAACTAAACCCAAACCTAGTGCAGCCCAAAACCACCATTTTTTAAATAATAACGATTTTTTTTCATCATATTCTTTACCCTCTGGTTTCATGAAAGAAACTGCAAATACAGGGTTAAAAATAAATGCCACTATTAACGATGCCGCCAATGTAAGAATGAGCATAGTAGGTAAATAAATCATAAACTTACCAATGATGCCTTTCCAAAACAACAATGGAAAAAATGGAGCAAGCGTAGTAGCCGTACCTGCTAGCACAGGTATAAAAATTTCTCCAGCGGCTTCTTTAGCACTTCGCACAATGCTTACTTTACCATTATTGTAAATACGATGTGTATTTTCTATAACCACAATTGCATCATCTACAATAATACCCAGCCCAAATAACAATGCAAACAATACAATAAAATTAAGCGTAATGGGCGTACCAATAATAGCTGTGCCTACAGGCAAAAACATAAATGCTACAAAAATACTTAGTGGTACACTAAGTGCTACAAAAAACGCATTGGTAACACCCATAAAAAACATCAGCACTAACAACACTAAAATAAAACCGATAATAATTGTATTTACCAAATCGTTAAAAGAAGTAGCAGTTGCCTTACTTTGGTCGCCTGTTATTACTACATTCAAAGCCTTAGGAAGTTCCTCATCCTTCTTCATTTTCTCCACAATATCTTTTACTTTTCCTGCTGCGTTTATTAGGTTTTCGCCAGAGCGTTTTACTATATTTAAGGTTACTACGTTTTTACCATCCAAGCGTGCATAGCTTTCTTTTTGTTTGATGGTATCTTTTAACTCTGCTATATCTCTAAGATATACTGATGCCCCACGTGAGCTACTTCTTACAATTATGTTTTGTAAATCTAATGCAGATGTAAACTGCCCTTTTACTTTTATGGTGCGCTTCATATCACCCACATCCATCAAGCCGCCTGTTATATCATGGTTTTCTCTAGCTACAGCATTTTCTATATCGCCAAATGTTATACTAGCCGCTTGCATTTTGTAAGGGTCACCATTTATTTGTATTTCTCTCTCGGGGGCACCTACTATTTCTGCACGGGTTAGCTCACTCAGTTGCTCAAATCTATCTTGTAATTTTTTTGCATATTCTTTTAATTTTACGCCATCATAATCTCCACTTACATTTACAAACATTATGGGCATTTCACTAAAAGCAAACTCCTGCGCATTGGGTTGAGAAGTGAGGTCGTTTGGCAAATCAGTCTTTGCTTTATCTATAGCATCTTTTACTTTAAGTTTTGCTAATTCTGTCTTTACATCACTATCAAATTCTACAATTATCAAACTATAATCTGTTTGTGATGTGCTTGTTATTTTTTTCACCTTAGCACCACTTATACCTTTCAATTGTTTTTCTATTGGCCTTGTAACTAAGTTTTCTATATCTTTTGGTGAGTTACCTACATACACTGTTGTTACACTTACTGTAGGCATTACAATATCTGGAAACTGCTCCTTGGGTAAAGTGTTAAATTGGTATACACCAATAAAAGTGATGATGGCAGCCATTATATAAATAACTGTTTTGTTATCTACTGCCCATGAGGTGGGCTTAAACTGTTTAAATTTTTTTGCAACACCTTCTATGAAATGATTCATAAATATTTTTTAATTTTTCTTTTACTATTTCTACAAGCGAAAATTCGTTGAACAATTGTAGTATCAGCCTAAGCTTGTAGAAGGCGGGTTTTATTTATTGCAACGGGTTCGCAAAGCTCGCCCTGACATTCTTTTAAAATAATGGTTTATTATAAAGTTGTACTTACAGCCTGATTCTCATAGAGGTTTTGATACCCTTCTGTAATCAATTGTTCCCCCGCTGTTAGCCCTGCTTTCACTTCTACATTGCTACCATATACTTCGCCAACATTTATACTTTTTTTCTTTGCATACATTTTTCCATTGCTACTTTTTTCTAAAACGTATACATATTTACCTGCTTCATCTGTTTGCACAACGTTTACGGGTATTACTACTGCATTAGCTGCATTATAATCCATTATTCGAACCTTTGCGCTTTGGTTTGGTTTTATACTAGCATCATAAGGTATTTTTATATCAGCGGTAAAACCTCTATTGGCATCTACCGATTGGCTTATTAAAGAAACAGATGCATTAAACGTTTTGTTTACATCAGGCACACTCACTTCTGCTGGCGTGCCTGTGCGTACACGTGTAAGATAATTTTCTGGAATACTAGTTGTAACTTTTAATGATGAAGTGTTTACAATTTTTATTTGCGGTCCCATTGCGCCCATACCTGTAAATGTTTCTCCAACTTTAATATTTACTTGGTCTGCTATGCCACTTACATCGCTGTATACATTTGCTGTATTGGTTTGCGCTTTAGCCACATTTATTTGTTGTGATACTGCTTTAGCTTGCTCTCTAGCAGCCACCAATTGATTTTCTAAACCTGTTACACTTGTTTTAGCGGTTAGCAATTGTACCTCGGTACCAATGCCTTGTTCCCACAAGTTTTTCTGACGCTGATAAATATTTTGTGCAAATGCTAATTGTGTTTTAATTCCTTCTAACTGCTGGTTAGCCGCTGTAGATTGTAGCCTCACTGCTTGCACCTGTTGGGACATGATAGCATCATCTAATCGTAATACAAGTTGCCCTTTTTTTACATACTGCCCTTGCTTTACATAAATTGCTTTTACTTGTCCAGGCATGCCTGTAGGTGATATATATGAAATGTTATCAGCATCTACCTTGCCTTGTAGGTCTATGTAGTGTACAAAATTTTGTATGCCCACAGGTACAGTACCAACTAGTTTTACTTTAGCAGCTTCACCCCCACCGATTGCAATTAATTCATCTTGCAGTTTTTTTATTTCTTCTGCCTTTTTGCTATTTTCTGCTTTCAGTTTTTCAATAGCAGCTTTCTTATCGTTTAGTTCTGCTGCTTTATCTTTTTTAGATGAGCATGCAGTTGTTGCTAAGAGCAATGATGCACCCAAAATAAATGTTGATGAAATTTTCATTGTTTTATTTTTATTCGTTTGTAAGTTTTTGAATTATTAGTGTGCCGGCTTTAAACATTTATAATTAAAAAAAATTATCAAGCTGAGCTTGTCAAAGTTGGTTCAATGTGGCTTACCTGCCTTCGAAAAACTCAGGCTAACAACCCATGTTATAAGATAATCTATCTTTTGCAAAAGCTGTAATTAAACTACTTTTTACAATCTCCCTACGGCCTTCAAATAATCAATTTTTGCAATAACTGCGTCGTATAATGCACTGTAATAATTGTTTTGTGATACTTTTAATTCGCTTTGTGCAGTATATATTTCTTGGTTGCTACCTAGCCCTGCTTCATATTTTTTTTTGGTTGTATTGTATACTTTTTCTGCTAGTGCTACGTTTTGCTTTTGATTATCAATAGTAGCAATAGCACTTTTCATTTTTATTCTAGCTGCATTTACATCAAAATCTATATTCTGCTCCATTTGTTCTATTGAGTTTTTTGTTTTTTCTATTTCCAATTTTGCTTTTTCTATTTTGGCTCTGCGTGCATTGCCATCAAAAATTGGAATAGAAACTTTTAAACCAATAAGTGAAGTTGTAAACCAATCACCTTTGTTAAAAAGGTCGAATGTGGTGCGTTGTGCATTTTTTTGGTAAGATGCAAACGCAGCTAGCGTAGGTATTCTACTTAGCTTATACCTGCGCAAATTAAATTCGTTTAATTTAGAGGCTACTACAAGTAATTGAAATTCCTTTCTATTTTTATATTCATATTTTTCGTCTAAAATATTTCCCTTTAATTGGTCTTCACCAACTGTGTCTGTCAATAATAACGTATCTTTTTGCGGCATATTCATCAAAAATTTTAAGCCTGCATTACCAGCATCTAATTGATTTTCTATTTTTATTTTTTCCGTACCCAAGTTGTTCAAAGCTACTTGTACTTTCTCTACATCTAACTTTTCTGCAAAACCTTGTTTAAAAATTTCTTTTGTGTCATTCAATAATTTATTAAATCGAGTAATATTAGCATCTATACTACTAAGCTGTTGCTTGCCTACTACCAATTGATAATATATTTTATAAATATTGGCTTTAATTTGTTCAACTGTTACCTCTGCGATTTTTGTAGCTAGCTGCATTGCTGCACTTCTAGCTTGTAATCCAATAAAAACTTGCCCGTCAAATAATAATTGAGATGCATCAATTGCACCTGTAGCGTTAAACTTTGTACCAAACTGTACTGGAATTTTTTCACCAGGCCTACCTGCCAACTCACCAGGTAATAAATTAGTTGGTATATCAATAAAATTTTGAAACGTACCAGAAGCATTTATTTGTGGCAATGCTGCCGAAGTAATTTCTCTATTTGTTTGCTTTTGTATTTTAATATCAATGAGTGCATTTCTTACCACTACAGAATTTTTTACACCGTACTCTACCGCTTGCTTTACACTAAAATTATTTTTTTGCTGTGCAACTATTTTAGTAGACGATAAAAATATCATCATCAAAAATATATTACTAATTACATATTTATTTTTCATTATTTTTATTTCTTTTTTCTTGATATTTTATTGCCAACTTATATCCTTTTGGGGTAACAAGCCCAAACAAATAATGAAGCGTAATTACTTCTTCTATTACTGCTAAATTTTCTTTTAGTTTTGATTTAAAGTCTGGTTGAAAAGGCATCATCATTGCCTCTACCCTAAATCTTGCCAACACTTCTGCATTAATATCTGGTCTGTATAATTCTTCTTTAATACCTCTTTTTAAGTTTTCATAAACCATTCCATACAAAAAAGTATCCTTGTGTTTTACAAAACGCATAAACGATAAAGAATGAAATTTTTG
>JAYUJS010000596.1:0-16952 GCA_043765095.1 Ferruginibacter sp. | reverse complement strand
TTGGTGGGCAAGTGGGTGTAGATGTGTATAGCGAAAGAGAAAATAAAGATGCGGTATCTATTGTGCAAAATGCCATAAAGGAAGCTAGAGCAAAAAATAAAAATGTACTTATTATTGATACTGCTGGTAGGCTTGCGGTAGATGAAGTAATGATGACCGAAGTAGCCAATGTAAAAGCTGCCGTAAACCCACACGAAATTTTATTTGTAGTAGATAGTATGACAGGGCAAGATGCTGTGAACACTGCCGCAGCCTTTAATGAGCGGTTAAATTTTACAGGGGTTGTACTTACAAAATTAGATGGCGATACACGGGGTGGTGCTGCATTGAGTATTCAATATACAGTGAACAAGCCCATCAAATTTATGAGCAGTGGGGAGAAGATGGATACACTGGATATTTTTTACCCCGAGCGTATGGCGCAACGTATTTTGGGCATGGGCGATATTGTGAGTTTGGTAGAAAAAGCCCAGGAACAATTTGATGAAGCCGAAGCAGCAAAACTGGAAAAACGCATTCGCAAAAACCAGTTTGATTTTGAAGATTTTAAAACCCAGCTTGCGCAAATAAAAAAGATGGGTAACATAAAAGATTTAATGGGCATGATACCCGGCGTAGGCAAACAAATAAAAGATGTGTATATAAACGACGATGCATTTAAAGGAATAGAAGCCCTCATAAATAGCATGACTATAATGGAACGCCGCAACCCTGACCTCATAAACCCAAGCCGCAAAGCCCGTATAGCCAAAGGAGCCGGAAAAGATATTGCAGAACTAAACGCCTTCTTAAAACAATTTGAACAAATGAAAGGTATGATGAAGATGATGAACAAAATGCCGATGGGGAGAATGCCGGGGATGAGGTAAATTTTAGAATAAGATATTAGACACAATATTAAAGACACAAGATTGATACATTGAAATGTATTCGTCATGTGTCTTTTGTCTAATATCTTGTGTCTGTTTTTTGGAAGCATAAACCACATACCTTTATTGTAGTTCAGTTTCCGGCTATCCACTGCAATGGGTTTCGTGCCTCACCCATTTTCGTTCCTATCCGGGCTAGGCTTAGCAGTAGAAACTTTTTTCAGCTTTTATTGTGGAGCACATTGAAGCGGATGATTGATAAGGAAGAATAAAAAGTAATTATTATATTTATGTAGCTAAATTTATAATCATGGAAGCAATAGCAAGTATAACATCTAAAAAAAATACACTAAGGCAAATAACCCACGTAACCTTTGATGTAAGAAAACACAAAGAAATAATATACATGTTTAATGAAATAGGGTTAATGCCAAAAACGAAGTTTCAATTAGAATGTGAAAAAGGATTTACAATAGAAGAAATAGGGCAATAATTTATATTTTCGCGCTCCCCACATTAACCAACATCCAATCTGCTTGAGATGCAGAAGTGTTTGTTTCAAATTGTACGCTTTCAGCAATTTTTTTTTGCGCTTTTAAAAGTGATTTATCAATCATTGAATGCTTTACTGTATCATCTTCTTTGTAACCCATTTTGCCCATTAAGTCTATTATTCTATCACTACCAAAATATGCAAAAATTGGCTCTGTTAATGCATTGAAAAAAATAAATTCATTTTGCATGCAGTTTTGTACCAATCTTTCTTCTTTTGCCCTTAGTGGAAAATGCTCCAAAAATATAATTTTTTGATGTTGATATTTAGCGGCTGAAAACAAAATTGCTTCTACAATTTTGTTTTCATCTAGGCTCTTAGCCAAAAAAAGTTTTTTATAATTATTTGCCGTATTTGTAAACCAAGCTAAAAAAATAGTATCGCTATTTTCTTGGGCATATTTTATAATTCCCTTTTGCTTAGCTACATCAGAGGCATAAATAATATTGATAAATTTTTTTGAAAAATTGTCCGTTTCTTTTTTGCCAAATAATCCAAAAAACATGGTGTTAATTTTTATTGTACTAAAAGCTAATTTAAAACATTTTTTTAAATCTATTTACTTTTAAAAAATCTTATAAATAAGCATACCAATTCTTAGCGTATATTTATTGTAAAATAAAACATGAAAACTCCTTTATTTTTTTGCGCCGTTATTATGAGCTTTGCATTTAGTAACTGTAAAAAAGATAACCTTATTGTAGAAATACCAAAAGATATTGTAAGTAAAAAAAAGTTAGACCCTTACACCGAAGTACAGTATGGCAATATGCCTTTAATTATAAGTGTACCGCATGGTGGTATAGTTTCTCCAAATAATATCCCTGATAGAAGTTGCCCCAATATTACTACTGTTACAGATGGTAAAACCAATGAATTGCTAAACGTAATAGATAGTATATTTAAAATTGAATATGGAATACAACCTTATTTTGTTACCACTTATTTAAAAAGAACTAAGCTAGACCAAAATAGAGAAATAATAGAGGCTACTTGTGGCAACAACAGTATTGAAAACATTTGGAATAATTATCACCTAAGTATAGATACTTGCATTACAAAAATTTTACAAAAATACCCACAGGTATTGTTTATAGATTTACACGGGCATGGGCATACCAAACAAAGGCTAGAGCTGGGGTATTTAATAAACGGAAACAATCTTAGAAACCCGAATGCAATTAATCCAAATACAACTTCATATTACAACCAATTATTACTAAATCCTTTTCTCAGCAGTAATCAGTTTGTTTTAAATAACAATGCATTTGGTACTTTAATGGCAAATAAAAACTTCCCGTCTGTACCTTCCATACAAGATGCAGCACCATTAGTAACAGATGATTATTTTGATGGTGGGTATAATACGCAAATTTATACAAGCGCATTATACCCCAAAGTATTTGGATGGCAACTAGAAACTAATTTTATAGGTATAAGAGATAATAATATAAGCTATATTTTATTTGCAAAAGCATTTACAAAATCAATTTTAAAATATTTTGATTCCACTACTAACATAAAAACAAATGAGTTTGGAAAGTAGATTTTTATCCCTATTAAAAAACCTAGTTATATTTTAACTAAGTTTTTTACAATTTTTTTAATTAATATTAAATTCTCTTTATTTATCTTCTTGGCGTTTTACCTTGGGTAGGTTTTTTATTTGGATTTAAATAATTGGCAGGCAGATTAACCACTTTACTCGGTGTTATTTTACCATTTCTAGTGGCTTCATTAACAGTATTTACTGCTAATCTTTCTATGTATGTAAATTTAACACCTACGTTAGGCAAAATAGAATTTTGATTTGTACCGTTGTAAAGATTAATAGTGATTGCAGATAAAAAACGATCATTTGCATTTTGCTTACCATTGTGGTACTCACCAACTGCACGTGGGTCGTAAGGCAATGTTACCTCTATACCTTTTGTAGCACTAATTGGTATAATAACTTTAGTGGGTTTATTTGCATAGGCTTTTTGCGCACCTGGTTTATTAAAATAATCAACAATGCTTTGTGTATTTAACTGGTCGCTAGTTTCTTTTGCAAAATTTGTTTTCATATCTTGTAAAGTAATAGCACCATTTGGACCACTACCTTTTATTTCATCACCTAATAATTGCACAAAACCAGTAGAAGTGTTGGCATAAATCACTTGTGGATTTAATTGTATTCCATAAGTAGAATTCAATTCTGCAACCATTGCAAGTCCCTGATTGAATGCCTCTATACCATGAAATGATTTATTGGTGATATCTGATTTGCTTGGTGCCATCCCTTTTAAAAAATCGGCAGTACTCATGTTTGTTGCCAAAGCTAGCGGATATTTTTTTCTCAATTCATCTACAATTTGTGTTTGTTTTGCAAGTGGAATATTTTGTAACTTAAACTGTTGGTTTAAATAACCAAAACGAGTTTCATATCCTGGTATTTGAGAAGGTTCAGTAGACCCTTGACCAAACCGATGACCTTCAGGTCTAACATTTGCAGCATTTGCCGCTTTAATCTCTGCTGGAGTTGCATAGGGTTTTGAAGCATCAAACGTAACACCCACCTCCGATTCGTTGCCAATAGTAGCCAAAAAAGCTTCTTTGTTTATACCAGTGGTTTTGATAATATTATCTAATATAGATGGGTTTAAATTAATTTTTTTTCTAGACATGGTTAATTTTTATGTTATAATTAATGAATTTTTAATATTTAAAGTAGATAAGCTCACACTTTTGCCGTACAAAAAAAATAATTTTGAATTACAATAAATTACATTTTTTATTAATTTTTCTATTATTTGTGAAACTCAAACTATTTACACTGTTGGCTAAGTAATACTTTTTTGTTATACATATTTTTGTTATAAATTTAGTATTATTTTAATTAATTTTATTTTACTTTTTTATAATTGATTTTAAATAATACAATTCTTTTTATCTTACACAATAATACAAAAAAGTTTATGAAAAATTTTAAAAAATATTATACCTTAAATGCATCCCCCGAAGAAGTTTATGCTGCACTTACACAACCTGCCACTATACAGCTGTGGAGCGGTACAGTAGCTATTATGAGTACAGAGGCAAACAGCGAGTTTTCATTATGGGAGGGCAGTATAGAAGGGAAAAATTTAGAATTTGAAAAAGATAAAAAAATAGTACAAGAATGGTATTTTGGTGAGCAAGAAGAAGCTTCAATCGTAACCTTTAAATTGTTTGCGGATAAAAATAAAACATCTGTAGACTTACGCCATACAAATATACCAGATGAAGATTATAACGATATTGTAGCAGGCTGGAACGAAGTATACATGGGCAGTTTGATAGAATTTTATGAAGAATAAAAAATTAATTTTTATTCTAATTTTTTTATAATTGTAGCTTAAAAAATTTGGACTCTTCTATTTTTCGCTTTACCAAATTCTGTGGCATTGAATTGCTTGCTATAGGAGCATTAGATGCTTTCCTTATAGCAATAATATTGTTTTTTAGAATAGGCATTTTAAAAATAAAATAATTTAATACAGCATCTACCCCTTGTTTTGAAAGCGTAATGTTTCGTTCTTCTTCACCTGTTTTATCCGTGTGCCCTTCTGTAGTTAAATTTACAATATTTTTATTAGCAAGCTTATTAATTAAAGTGTTTAAAATAGCCTTATCAGTTTCAAAATAAACAGCAGGTATTGTAATTGTATCGGTAATAATATCGGATAAAGTATCTATCAAAGTACGCTCTGTATGGCGAAGATTTTGTGAAAACAAATTTTCTATATTGGTAAAATATTGAGTACATAATTTTTCACTATCTAATGGTACAAAACTAATGTTATCTATAAAGTAAAATATATCTCCTGCTTTATTCATCTGCTCATTATCATTAAAATTAAAAGATTTTTTTTGAAAATTTCTTAGAAAACAAAATCGTTAATTACCTATTGCAGTAAAATTTTTTCAACATATTTCCAACCTTGGCACTCCATTTTTATATCTTCTTTGTAAATGTGTATGGATGGTTTTACAGAGTCAGCATAAAAGTTATCAGACACATATTCATTAGAAGTAAATAGAAAATCTATAGCATAAAATTTATTAGCTCCTGTATGAATATAAAAAGAAAGTTTTTAATTTTTTTCTTTTTGTAAAGGGCATCAAAACATAGTATATACGTAGGCATGCGTAGTTACTTTTTTAAAAATATTTTCTATAGGTAAAAAGGTAAAACTTTGCTACTAAAAGGTTTCGGAACTATATGGGGAAAAATGAGCGGTGTAACAGCGGGTTTTAAAAAAATCAGGTTTCCGATGCACAATCTTAGTGCATTTCTATACAATTATTTAGCACTTCAAAACCAGCATTAGCAAAATGATTTTGTGCTTTTACTTTGATGTTTAAAAAATAAAATATTAATAAAATGTAGAAATGTAAATGTGATTTTGACATTAAATAAAATAACTTTTTAATTTTTATACTAACTCAAAAATCTTTTAATACATAAATATACTAATTGAAATGTCATAAAATACTCAAAAACGGTTCAAATATTCCATTTTACCTATAATTATAGTTTAAAATCAATTTTAAAACGCTCAATTTTTAATTGAATAATTTTATACTTATGTAATTGATTTTATTTTATGATATTTGTGCTTAATGCTCTTTTAGAGAAGCTATTTTTTAAGTAATTAAACAACATGTTTGAAGTTTTTATTTTTCTGTTACTAATACTAATAACTGCACTTTTTGTAATGAGTGAAATAGCACTCGTAAGTGCACGCAAAAGTAGGCTTGAAGGAATGGCTGCTAAAGGGGATGAAAAAGCCAAAGCAGCTTTGGAGTTGGCTAACAATCCAGAAAAATTTTTAAGCACAGCCACTATTGGTATTACACTTGTATCAATTTTAATAGGTGTATTTGCAGAAGATAAGTTTAGCAAAATGCTTGTCCCACATTTAGAAAAATTTACTTTAACTTATAAGTATGCAGATGGGATTGCTACTACAATTGTAGTATTATTTGTTACTTTTTTATCAATTATTTTTGGAGAATTAATACCCAAAAAACTTGGGATGTTAAAAGCAGAAAAAATTGCTAGGGCGGTTGCAGTACCAATGAATGTATTATCTACGCTTGTACATCCTTTGGTATGGTTGCTTACTGCTATTACAAGTGGTATTTTTAAAATTTTTAATATAAAAAAACCAGCAGATAGTGCAGTAACTGAAGAAGAAATAAAAGCAATGATAACGGAAGGAAGTGAGCATGGTTCTATTGAAGAAGATGAAAAGGAAATTATAGAAAGAGTTTTTCATTTAGGGGATAGAAATATAACTTCACTTATGACACACCGCACTGACATTGTTTGGTATAATATGAAGGAAACGGTGAATGATGTAAAAAATAAATCGGAAGAAATAATATTCAGTACATTCCCTGTATGCGAAGATACGGTGGATAATATAAAAGGTATTGTATACATAAAAGATTTGTTAAAAGCTAATCCTAATAAGCCTTTGGCAGATATTGTAAAACCAGCTTTATTTGTACCTGAAAATAATTCTGCATACCAATTACTAGAAAAATTTAAAGAAACAAAAATACATTCTGCTTTTATTGTAAATGAGTATGGCACGCTGGAAGGTATGATAACGCTGAATGATATATTGGAAGCTATAATAGGTGATGTGCCACAAACGGGGCAAGATGAATATGAAATTATTAAGAGGGATGATGGTAGTTTTTTAGTAGATGCACAAATACAGTTTTATGATTTTTTGAGTTATTTTGAAAGAGCAGACTGGATGAATGAAGGTGAGCATGAATTTGATACTTTGGCAGGCTTTGCGTTACATGAGCTAGAGCATATTCCTGCTACTGGTGAAAAATTTGCTTGGAGAGATTTTAGTTTTGAGATAATTGATATGGATGGGCAAAGAATAGATAAAATATTACTAGTAATATCAGAAGAATTGAAGGAAACAATGGAGAATGATTCTTAAATAATTTTATACCTACTTTCAAATATATATTTACAAAAGTATATTTTCATTACAAATTAGTCTACCGATGTATTTCTCAAAAAGCAAAGCATTGCTTGGTTTCTTTTTATTAAGCTGTTTATGTGTGGGTGCTTTATTTATACGAACTACAGATGTACCTTTTGCTACTAATAATTATAATTCCGCAGATATAGCGTGGATGCTAACTGCTACTGCATTAGTACTTTTAATGACACCTGGGCTTGCATTTTTTTATGGTGGAATGGTAAATAAAAAAAATGTACTCAGCACTATGTTGCAAAGTTTTATAGCAATGGCAATTATTACAGTCCTTTGGATTATTTTAGGTTTTTCGTGCTCATTTGGCAATAGTTTTTTTGGTATATACGGCAACCCACTTACTTTTTTTATGGGTAAAGGATTAATAAGTGGTGCACCAATGGCTGCAGCACCAACTATCCCCTTATTATTATTTGCAATGTACCAATTAAAATTTGCTATTATTACACCTGCTTTAATAACTGGTGCAGTAGCTGGCAGAATTCGTTTTACAGGATATATAATTTTTCTTATTTTATTTTGCTTATTTATTTATTGCCCATTGGCACATGCTACTTGGCACCCTAATGGTATATTGGCAAAACTAGGTGTACTAGATTTTGCTGGCGGTACAGTAGTACACATGAGTGCAGGGTGGGCGGCACTTGCAGCTGCCTTGTATTTAAAAAAGAAAAATGAAGAACCACTTACACATGCTCGTATAACCTACGTATTGCTAGGTACAGGATTGCTTTGGTTTGGCTGGTTTGGGTTTAATGCAGGTAGTGCTTTTAGTGCTAACTTTCTTGCTACAATTGCTTTAGCAACTACTACTATAGCTAGTGGCGCAGCAGCTTTTACATGGATATTATGCGACACAATGCGAGGAAAAAAACCCGGCGCAATGGGTGTATGTATTGGGGCTGTGGTGGGCTTGGTAGCAATTACCCCTGCTGCTGGTTATATTAGTTTGCCACATTCATTAATTATTGGTGTAGTGAGTAGTATTATAAGCAATTGGCTTGTGCAAGTGCGTACACGTACAGGTATTGATGATACGCTAGATGTGTTTCCTTGCCATGGCGTAGGAGGCATGGTGGGCATGATGCTTACAGCGGTATTTGCAAATAAAAATATAAATCCTTCAGTTGTAAATAATGGGCTATTATTTGGAGAAACAAAATTATTTTTTGCTCATTGCATAGCTTTAATTGTGGTATCTTTTTTTGCTTTTTTTGGTACACATATATTACTTAGGATTACAAATTTTATTTCACCACTCGGGGTAAGTGAAGAAGAAGAAATGATTGGACTAGATAAATCTCAACATGGGGAGAGTTTATAAAAATGAAATTTAATTTTTTGTTTGTACAGGCTTATCAAAATAATAAATAACCAACCCTAGCAATAAAATACATATCCCCATAACACTTTCTTTTGGTCTGTCAATAAACGTAAAAATCAATACCCCAGCATTAAATAACAAAAATATTACCTGCAACAAAGGTTTAATCGGACTTGTAAACGAAGCCTCATTTTTATTTTTTATAAATAAGCTTGATGCTACTGTAAGCGAAGCCATAATTTGCAAAACAAAACCAGCATACAATAAAACAACTTCAAAAGAACCCGTAAGTGTAAGTACTATTGCAATAATTACATTTGCCCAAATAGCGGCTACAGGTATGCCATGTTTATTTGTTTTAGCCAGGGGTTTCCACAAAGTAAATTCTTTTGCCATAGCATGTGTAACCCTTGGCCCCACCCACAAGTAAGAGCTTATAGTGGCTATCAATTGTATAGCAATAAACACACTCACCCATTTGCCACCTGTGGTTCCGAGCAGATTGTTAAATGCAATAAAAGTTACTTCTTCTTTTCCTACAAGGGATGCTGCTGTAGCATTTTTTAATAATGCTATTTGAAATAATACATATACAACACTTACAAAAATGGCACTTCCTATTAATGCCTTTGGTAAATTTTTTCGAGGATTTTCAATTTCATCTACCACATACGCAGCCGCATTCCAACCTACATAAGCATACGATACATACACCATAGATACAGCAAAGCCAGGGCTTAAAATATCTTTTTGCCATGTATTGTTTAATATAATTGCATTAGCAGAATGTATGTTGGTTACAAAAAAACCAAGCAAAATGAGTATAAGTATAAATGCTATTTTAATAATGGTTGAAATGTTTTGAAATCTACTACTGTGCTTTATTGTAAAACTATGCATAAGCCCAATAAGAATAATAATGCCAATTGCTAGCCATAAATTATTTTGTAACCCAAATGGTGCTAAATACTTTGTAAAAGCCATAGCTGCCAATGCTACCGGCGCAGAAAACCCAACTGTAAGGCCAGCCCATGCTGATAAATAGCCCAACATAGGATGAAAAACCCTAGAGAGATAAATATAATCGCCACCACTTTCTTTAAAATGAGTGCCAAGCTCTGCATACGCAAATGCCCCAAATAAAGCCAACAAGCCACCCACTATCCATAATAAAATAATAGCCCAGGTATTATGAGTTGATGTCAACTGAAACCCTACGCTTGTAAACACTCCAGTGCCTATCATATTTGCAATTACAATAGCAGATGCGGTGTAGATAGAAATTTTTTTCTTCAAGTCTATGAATTAATAAAAATTTAAAATAGGAAATAAAATTACTTTTAAAATTTTTAAAACAAAATTTATCTAAAGAAAACTTATTAATCTAATCATATTGATTTTTTATTAGGAAATGCTTATTGCATCATTTTCAAATTTTTTTCTTTTATACTAAACCTGATGTTTTACTTTATAAATAAACAGTTTATTACTGTATGCTTTTTAAAAATACTCCAAATTTAAAATTTTTGTAGCTATTCAGTTCTAAAAGTAACAATTAACTTTAAAGCGTTTAAAACGTTTTTTTACATTTTTAATAGTGGTGTTAATTATAGACTTAACGAAAGCAAATATGTTTGCATTGTCTATATTTTTTAACTAAACAAATAACTTCTGTTTTATCTTAATATTTTTGATAACACCCTTTAACCTTTTGTTATATTGTGGTACATTAGATTGTAATAAAAAGGATAAGATACAGTCCCGTACTTTTAAGAGTATTTTCTGCAGCGTTATAGATTCTTTATGCAGTTTGTCAATTGGGTATTTTACCCATATATTTAATTGGTAGATACAAGAATATAAGCATAAAAAAATACAAACATGTTTTAAGCCTTTTGTATAATATCTATAAATTTATAATCTATTTATACCCCTCCTCATGTACTGTCTTTACTGCTCTTCCACTAGGGTCGTTTACGTTGGCAAAGCTCGCATCCCACGCTAAGGCTTCGGGTGTGCTGCAGGCTACGCTCTTTACACTAGGTACACATGCCGCTGCGGTATTACTAGAAAAATGCTCTGCAAAAATGCTACGGTAATAATATTCTTCTTTGCTCTTTGGTACGTTTATAGAAAAGCGAAATGCAGCTTGTGCCATTTGTTCATCGGTAACAGCTGTGGCAGTTAAATCCTTCAAAGCGTCTATCCACCCATATCCTACGCCATCGCTAAATTGTTCTTTTTGGCGCCAAGCTACACTTGCAGGCAATAAATCTTCAAAGGTTTTACGCAAAATATGTTTTTCTATTTTGCCATTGCCACACATTTTATCTGCTGGGTTTAGGCGCATAGCTACATCCATAAATTCTTTATCTAAAAACGGCACACGACCTTCTACACCCCATGCAGCAAGACTTTTGTTAGCACGTAGGCAATCGTACAAATGTAGTTTACCAAGCTTTCGTACGGTCTCTTCATGAAAACCTTCGGCATGTGGCGCTTTGTGAAAATAGAGATAGCCACCAAAAAGTTCGTCTGCACCCTCGCCGCTAAGCACCATTTTTATACCCATACTTTTTATAGCTCTTGCTAGCAAATACATTGGCGTACTTGCCCTTACGGTTGTTACATCGTAGGTTTCTAAATGATAAATTACATCTTTCAATGCATCAATACCTTCTTGTATAGTAAAATGTATTTCGTGGTGTATGGTACCAAGGTGTTCGGCTACAACCCTTGCTGCTTTTAGGTCTGGCGAAGTTTCTAGCCCTACAGCAAAGCTGTGCAATTGTGGATACCAAGCTGCTTGTGTGTTGCCACTTTCAATTCTATTGGGTGCTAGTTTTTTTGCAATGGCACTTATAATACTGCTATCTAAACCGCCACTTAGCAACACACCATAAGGCACATCACTCATCAGTTGACGCTCCACGGCATCTTCTAAGGCTTTGCGAAGTACGGCTTCATCGCTCTTGTTATTTTTTACAGCTTCGTAATCTTTCCATTCTCTATCGTACCATTTTGTTGGTGCAGCATCGGTGCTATGCCAATAATAGCCTGGTTTAAATTCTTCTATTTTTGAGCATGTGCCTTCAAGCGCTTTTAATTCGCTGGCTACAAAAAGTTGTCCTTTATCGTCCCAACCCATGTATAAAGGTATAATGCCCATGTGGTCACGACCTATCAAAAAACTATTGTTGGTGCTATCATACAACACAAAGGCAAAAATGCCATTTAGGTCATCTAAAAATGCAGCACCTTTTGCTTCGTATAAAGAAAGAATACATTCACAATCGCTCTCTGTAAGAAATTCATAATTGGGTGTAGTAGCACGCAATGCCCTGTGGTTATATATTTCTCCATTTACAGCAAGTACATGTGTTTTGGCTTTATTGTACAGCGGTTGATTGCCGCTTGTTGGGTCTACAATGGCTAGGCGTTCGTGACAAAGCACTGCATTACCATCTGCAAATATGCCACTCCAATCTGGGCCACGATGACGTATTTTTTTAGAAAGCGAAAGGGCTTTTGGTCTTAATGTTGTTAAGTCTTCTTGCGTATTGAGTACGCCTACAAATCCACACATGATCGTTGTTTTTAATGTTAATGATTAATGCGAATTTAGTAGTTTTTAAATAAATGTGTAACGTAAAATTAATAATTGGTAAATTGGTTTATACGAACTTTGTAATAATCTAATTTTATACTTTTCACGTATTTGAAATAAATTAATAAAAAGTTGCAATGACTAAAAATGTAGGTTTAGTATCAGTGCTTATGGCAGTGTACAACACTAAATTTGAATTGGTAAAGCGAGCTTTAGACTCGGTATTTAATCAAACATATACCAATGTAGAAATAATAGTATTAGATGATGGTAGTGATAATGAATGCTTACATAAATTGGTAGACTATGCAAAATTGAACGAACACAAAATTACTTTTTTGCAACATGAAAATGTTGGGCAATCTATTTCTATAAATAGAGGAATTATTGTAAGTAAGGGCCAATATGTTACTATACTCGATGCAGATGATGAATACGAAAAAAACCATATTGAACTTTGCCTAAGTGAAATGAGAAAATATGATTTAATAGCATCTACCACTAAAACAATTGTAGATAGTGAGAAAGATTATTTTGTAACTGATAAGCATGATGCTAGCAAACTTATACATGTAGATGAATGTATATTGTTTGCAACATTATTTGGAAAAAAAGAAGTATTTACAACCTTAAAATTTGAAGATAAATATGCTGCGGATGCTTATTTTTATGAAAAGGCTGATGAACATTTTTTAGTAAGTAAGGTTGATTTGAGGAGTTATATTTATTATAGAAATAATCCTGATAGTATAACGGGTAAGATGAAAACAGCTACGGTAGGGGAAAGGGGATAAGGTTTTACGTTGAAGGTTCAAAGTTAAAAATTGTAAATTGTTGATTAGTTTATTAGTTGAATATTGCTTATCTGTATTCAATAAATGCGAAGTATTTCTTTTTTTTCAAAGTGTTTTTTTGTAAAACGCTTTCTAGCTTTTCTGCAAAAATTATTCTCACAAAAAAGAGAGTTTGAAGGTTAAAGAAAATATAATATTCGTTTATGAAAGTACAAAAGAACTTAATACTTGCCACTTACCTTGCAGGTATATACGATGTAAATAGAAATGAAACATTGCTAGGAGATGATGTTAGTATAATAGCTGCTTGGGCTGAGTCCATTATTGGGCTTAGTTTGCAAGCTGTAGTTTTTCACAATAGCTTATCTGAAAAAAGTATTGCAAAATATACAAGCCATATAAAATTTGTAAAAGTAGATTTCAATGAAAAATATAATACCAATAATTTTAGGTATTTTTTATACAATGATTATATTAAGAAAAATATTGTAGATAATATTTTTATAACAGATATTACAGATGTAGTAGTTCTTAGTAATCCTTTTACAAACGAATTTTTTATAAATAATACAGATAAAATATTTTGTGGTGATGAACCAAAGTTATTAGACAATGAGTGGATGCATGCACACAGCACACATTTACGAAGTAAAATAAATGACTATACAGAATATGAAGAAAAATTTAAAAACGAAACTTTGCTTAACTGTGGTGTTATAGGTGGAAATAGGACTATAATGCAACCATTTTTAGAAAAGCTGTGTACAATACACGAAAAATATAGTATAAATAACACTACTGCATTCACTGGTGATATGGGAGCTTTCAACTACTTATTACGAACACAGTATGATACACAAATAATACACGGCACACCTGTAAATACTATTTTTAAGATGTACGAAAATCAAAGAGAAGATTGTTGGTTTAGGCACAAATAGATTTACTTTCTCATTAATTCACTTATATATTTTACTGGTGCACTACCATAGCTTAAAAACTTTTCATGAAATGCTTTTAAATTAAAACTTACTCCCAATTTTTTTTTAAGTAGCTCTCTTAGTTCCATAATTTCGGTATAGCCAGTAAAGTAAGAGGTTAGCTGCACTTGTGTTACAGATACTCTTTTCCATTTACCTTCCGCTTCTGCTTTTTGCTGAAAGGCTTCATTCATTAAAAAATTTAATGCATCTTCTTTGCTCAATTTATTTACATGTACATTATAATCTAAGATAGTGTTGCAGGTGCTTCTTAAATTCCATTTGCTATACATTAGCATCATTTCTGGTGAAGGCTCCTCTATTTTTTCTTTTGAAATAGTATCAACTTTTACAGCTTCGCCAGTAATATTTAACTCCACTGTAATTGGAGCTACTGTAGTAGCCTGCAATGAATTTATTGGTTCAGCTTTTCCGTACCCATTTTCAAGCATCATTTTTTCTGTATACACCGCCCAGCCTTCTATCATAGCTCCATTACCAAAAATAGATTTTATAATACTGGGCGATTGGTTAGCATAAATTAATTGTGCATAATGCCCTGGTATAGCTTCGTGAATATTTAATATTTGAAGTATGTAATAATTATATTCACGCAGGTAGCTTTCAGCTTTTTCTTTATCCCAATTGCTTATGCTGCCTACATTGTAGTATGTGTTTCCATTTTTATCGTACGGCCCTGGCGCAGATATAGATGCACCCGCTACACCCGCCATATATGCAGGCTCTTTGCGCACTACCAAAGGCTTTGTAGGGTCTAGGTACAATAAGTTTTTTTCTTTTACAAAATTTACTAATGTTGGTATTTGCCTTTCAATCTCTGCTTGAAAAGATACTGCATCTGTATGTTTTAAAGAAATAACATCTATCATTTTTTTTATTGCAACCAATTTATCTGTAGGCATTTTTTCTTCTTTTATATAAGAAGACCATAGTTTTTTTGTAATATTATACATTTGTGCATGCAATTCTTTTTTATGTTGCATGGCTTTATCAAACATTTGCGAAGCAGTAAAACTACTTTCTATATCGTAGTCAAATTTTTTGCTGTATAACTCCTTTCCTATTCTAAAACTACGTGGATTATCATTTTTTAAATTTTGTAAAAATATTACATAATCTTTTATTGTATTAGTTACTTCTTTTGCTTTTTGTACTATTTTACTTTTTTCATTTTCTTTAAAAGTAGATTTTTCTAATGCTGTTTTTAAATCTTCGCCAAAGGTTGTTATACCACCTAAGTTTTGGTCTATAGCTAATAATGTGTGCTCTAATGTAGGGTTTTTTATATTTATTTTTGCTGCATCATAATATGATTTTATATTTTTCATTTTCAAATAAAAATTACGCAGCCTAGTATCAAGTTTGTCGTAATCATTAGCAAGCATTTCTGCAAATTCGCCACATACATTATAGTTAGATGGGTTCCATTCATAGGCTTTAAAAACTTGCGTATACCATTTTCTAGATTGCAATTCGTTTACCATCATCTTATAATCTGTTTGATTATTAATAGTCAATTGATCTACATTTATCTTTTTCAAAGAATCTAAATATAGATTACAAAATAGCATAGATTTATTTCTAGATACTTCATTAGGAACAACTAGCTCATTATCGTATTTATGAAAACCTTGGCTACTAGCCCAAGATGGGTATTGTTTCCAAAGAGCAAGTACAAAGTGTTGTTTAAAGTTATTAAAAGAAACATTATAATTTTTAAAAACGATTTGCTTTTGTGCTTTTACAAAAAAGCAGTTAAAAACAAATAAAATCAGCATGTAAAAACTTTTCATTTTTGTATTTTTAATATGTTTGCTAGTCTAAATTTAAAAAATAATTTGAAATAATAAAAATATAAACATTCAAAAAATTAGTATAAATAAATTTTAGTTGCTAATTGAATTATATAATAGTTTTTTTATTACAAAAAGTTATTGCATAATTTTTATAAAAATCTATTATTTAAATCTGTTGTAGGAATCATACAACTTTCTTGCTGCCCAAACCATTTGTATCTATTTTTTGCAACAAAATTATATACTACGTTTCTTATAAAAGCTGGTATTATAATAAATGAGTATAATAATTTTACAATTCCTGTTAATTGTTTTGCTACCATAAGTGCAGCCGTAGATTTTAAAAAAACTTTATCGTTTTTTATTAATACAAACGAGTCAAAATTTATGCTAGCTAAATTATATTTTTTTAATAATGACTGCCCAGTGGGTGATTGCAAAGCGGCAAAACGAAATATTTTTTTTGCATCATATTTTATCACAAACTGCACAGAGTTGTTGCATAAATTGCAAACTCCATCAAATAATATTATTGGGTTTTCATTCATTGTATAAATTAAGAAGTTAATTTTTTACTCAATATTTCCTTTAATGCTACATAAGCAACTTTAAAGGTAAATATAAATCCCCAATTCATTAATTTTTGTGGAATTACCCATTGACTTTTTAAAATTAATTCAGTTTCAGTTTTTATAACAATAGCTCCAATTTTTAGTAACCAAGTAGGTGATGGTAAGCCAAAAGGCATTTTCATATTTTTTCTAAACAATTGCATCAATTGAGCGTTTGTAATTGGAATAAGGGTTGATGTATTTATAGCACCAACAATATTTTCTTTTTTTTCTAAAAATTCTATTATTCTATAAACATCTTCAATGTGTATCCAACTAAACATTTGATTACCCTTGCCCTGCTTGCCTCCAAGCCAAAAGCGAACAGATTTTTTTAATGGATGAAT
>JAYUJS010000595.1:0-2037 GCA_043765095.1 Ferruginibacter sp. | reverse complement strand
TAATTTGAAAGATTATCAATTTAAGTTAATGATCGTTTTTTTCTCTTACTTAAATTTACCATGTAAGTATTTATTATAAGTTCTCAATAATATCTTTTACAGAAGCTCTTTTGCTATAGTCTGGATTAAAAAATGCATATTTTATTCTGCCATCTTTACCCACAATATAGGTGGCTGGTACAGGTAAATTAGCTCCGTTTTCTGCATTTGCTTTTTCAAAATCAATACCATACTTTTTGTATTTTGTAATAGTATTTTCATCTACAGCAAATGTTACTTTGTAGCTATTCATAATAGCTAATCCTTTATCTGCTAAAATGGAAAAACTTGCTTTTGTTTTAGCTATTGTTTTTTGTACATTCTCAATAGTTTCTGGTGTAATGCTTAATATTGTTACATTCTTTTCTGTTAAAAAAGATAATGAATCGTTTAAGTTTTTTAATTGCTTATTGCAATAAGGACACCATTGGCCTCTGTAAAAAATAATTACAGCTTCGCCATTTTTTAATACTTCTTTTAAAGAAATAGTTTTGCCATTTTGATCAAGTGCAGTAAAGTCAGGCGCTTTTTCACCTACTTTTAAAGCTTGTGCCGAAGGATTTCTATTGTTTTGCGCAAAAGTTGAAAAAGCAAAAAAAGTTGCAAAAAGCAATAAAGTAATTTTTTTCATTTTTGTAAATATGTTTTTTAAAATAGTTAAGATTAAAAACAGTTACAAAAAGTTTAGTTGTTTCGTTTTCTACAAAAAAGTATTGAGTTTGTTAGCTTATATTAGTGCATTCAAAATTTAGTAATACATTCAAAAGATTGCAAACTCTTGTAAATTTAATTTTAGCGTAAAATATATAGAAAAAAAGTTGGCAACTTTAGTTAAAAAAATTTAGAACCCATTAATACCCAATAATTGCATTCTTCAATTGTACAAAATACGCAGGCATAAGCAACATTCTACTGCCATACCAGCTAAACATTTCCCCATCTGCAAGCATTACTTTAGCATTAGGAAAATATTTTTTCATTTCTTCAATATGTGTTTCAGAAAATGGGTAAGGTTCCGAAGAAAGTAAAATTAGAGAAGGATTAAGTGTTTGCAATTCTTCTATGTTAAATATTGGATAACGAATTTTTTTTTTATAAATATTCTCAATGCCAATTTTACTCATCATATCATGTATAAAAGTGTCGTAGCCTACTGTCATGTAAGGTTCTTTCCAAATTATATACGATGCAGTTATTTTATTTGTAGCTATTATTTCGATTTCACTAAAAGTATTTTCAATACTTTTTATCAATTGTGAAGCTTCCATTTGTTTGTTGGTAAGAATTCCAATGTCGTTAATCATACACAATGAGTCGTCGTACGATTTTACATCACACACATATACAGGAAAACTTTTTGCTAACAATTCTACTTGTGCTTTTGTATTTTCTTCTTTAGCACAAATAATTAAATCAGGGTTTAGTGCTAATATTTTTTCTATATTTATATTTTTTGTGCCCCCTATTATTGTTTTTGTTATGTACCATTCATGTGGATGTATACAAAATTTAGTAATGCCTATTGTTTCTTCATGAAGTTTAAAGAAATGCAATAGCTCTGTAATAGAAGGTACTAAAGAAATAATTTTCTTATGTACAGTTTTGTAAAAGGTAAGATTGGGTAAAAACATTACCTAAATATACATTAGTATAGCAATAAAAAAAAACTTCCATAATATTTGTACATGTACAAATAAATATGGAAGTAATAATTTAGGTCACACACTAAATTGGTTTTTCTGGGAAGATTTTAAAGCCTGGTGTTTCCAGTTAAAATAATGTTCCTAGCTTTAGTGGTTTTGGTTTTCCGCCATCATCGCTTTTAAGGGCATAGGCTTAGCATAAAGGATATTAGTTTTATGCTATTGTCGCTTTTAAAAGCATAAGCAATTTTATTGGCTTTTCATTTTGCTATCATCGCTTTTTACAGCATAAGCAGGATTTTTTGGATATAGGTTTTTCTTAAAATAAACCATTTGAAATTAAAGCGAAACTCAA
>JAYUJS010000594.1:0-2043 GCA_043765095.1 Ferruginibacter sp. | reverse complement strand
TTTGCCAGTTTTTGCTGCTCCTCAGTATTGCATAATATTTTAGAAATGATTTCTTTAGTAATGGGTTTTTGAGCAGTTATTCTATAAATAGATTTTGCAATATCGATTGCTTTTTCTGGACTCATATCTGATTTCATATTTTTTAATTGTCGTTCCAACTCTTTATAAACTTTATATGCTACAAATGCAATGCAAATATGTGCCTCTATTCTATGTTGTAATCTATGGTAAATTGGTCTTATTAACAGGTCGCTTTTTGCTATTCTAAATGCTTTTTCTATTTTCCATAAATAACCATAATTTTCAATTATCTCTTCTTTGCTAAAGCTGGTATTTGTTGCAAATCCTTTCAGTCCATCCCATTTGCTATCTTGTTGTACTTTGGATTTATCTAGTCTTATCTTTACTTCTCCTTCCAACTTTAAATATCTATTATAACCTTTGTTATTGATGTGTGATTTAGTAAGTTTATTCGACTTTATTTGCTTTTCCAGTTTAAGGATTCCTTTGTCTCTGTTGTGCTTATCTTTTTTAGCTCTTGCATCAGAATAACTTATTATTATTTTTGTTTTTTCATTTTTCATTATCATAGCACTTTCGCCATTTTTTAACTGCAATGCTAGTATCTTCTTTTTAATTTCATTTCCTTCATTTTTTAGTCTACCCCCAAGTATATACTTGTATTTGTTGAGTTCTAACGATTCTATATTTTTGTTGGACATAAGTCCTGCATCAGCAACTACAACCAAATTCTTCAATTTATATTTGCGTTTAAACGCATTTAAGATAGGCATCATAGTGTCTCCTTCATACTTATTGCCCTTATACATTTCATAGGCTAATGGATAGCCTCCTGCACTTACCAAAAGCCCTAAAACAATTTGAGGATTTTGATGCTTACCATCTTTTGAAAAACCAGGTTTTCTTATTTCGTCTTCATCTTTTATTTCAAAATATAAAGTAGTAACATCATAAAAAACAACCTGTATATCATTGCCTAAAATCTTCAAAGTGTGTTTATAGCTAATTTGCTCTACTTTCCTTTTTTGGGCAGAATGCAACTTGTCTAAGTAGCGATATATTTTATCATCAGTTGTTGAATAGCCTTCGTATCGTATTAAGTATTCTGAAGTTTTCAATTTACTTAAAGGATAAAATAATCTTGCAAAAACCAACTTCCTGAATAACTCATCTTCAATTAAATTAAAACCTATTTCATCAAATATTTTGCCCAATAACAATTCAATACCTGCTACATGAATACCAGTAATGCCAGCAAGAAAAGTATCAAATAAATTATCAGTTTGGAAAAAATCAAACTCAACAATACCCATTTTTGCTTTTATCCACTGCTCACCAGTTTCAACTAATTTTTCTATTTCAAGGCTATTATTACTGCTCCCTATGGTTTTTATATATTTATATTTCCCACTAGATTTATCTATAACCTGCACCGACACTACATTACTCTTATTTTTCTTTTTACGGACAAACATAAAGCAAAGGTAAAAAAACAGCCTGGGACACCCAAGCCAAAATCAACAATCTAGCATTGAAAGGGCCTCCAGCGATTTTTTTTGGCGAAATTTAAAAAGTGCGAAAAACAGGAAAAAGAGTTCCATTACTGAAACTCTTTTTGGTATTATTTTTATAAAAATTTACAATACATTCACTCTAGATGATGCTAGAAATTTTCCATTTCCATCAACCAATTCTACTATATAAATTCCTTTTGCATTTTTTCTTAGGTCAACTTTCATATTTTCGAAAGGTACATTTAAGGAATACGTTTTTGTAAATACTCTTGCCCCTTTTGCATCATATACATTTAAAGTTCTACCATTTAAATTTGCCACCCCATTATTAAAAGCCACATTAAATAAACCACTAGATGGGTTAGGGAAAATAAATAGTGTATTTGAATTTAATGATGGTGTAATAATATTTGAAGATGTAGAACTGCACCCTATTGGAGACACTACCGTTACTTTGTAAGTACCAGCATCATTAGCATATACTGTTATGGCGTTTGTATTAACTGGT
>JAYUJS010000593.1:0-2049 GCA_043765095.1 Ferruginibacter sp. | reverse complement strand
AGAAGTAGCTGCTTTTTTACCTAAATAATGAAACCACAACAAATTTCTATAAATGATTATGGATACGATTTACCAAGCAATCGTATTGCAATGCATCCGCTTGCAAAAAGAGATGCATCTAAATTGTTATTGTATAAAAATGGAGCAATAAGTGAAACTACTTTTGCGAATATTGACGAATGCTTACCTGCAAATGCATTAATGATTTTTAACAATACAAAAGTTATAAATGCTAGGTTAAAATTTACAAAAACAACTGGTGCTATTATAGAAATTTTTTGCTTGGAACCTTATGGAAATATACAGGAATATAGCACAGTAATGAGTAGTAAAGAGGCCTCGCAATGGAAGTGCTTAGTGGGCG
Organism: Ferruginibacter sp.; assembly: GCA_043765095.1. Classification (GTDB taxonomy): domain Bacteria; phylum Bacteroidota; class Bacteroidia; order Chitinophagales; family Chitinophagaceae; genus Ferruginibacter. The sequence goes on along the minus strand of JAYUJS010000593.1, from coordinate 1,685 downwards.
GTGCTGCAAAATGGAAAGATGAAATTTTAGAAACTAAAATAAATATTGAAGAGGAAGAGGTAAAACTTTTTGCAAAAAAAGTAAAAAAAATAACAGAATCTTTTATTATAGAATTTTACTGGCAACCCAGCCATTTTACTTTTGCTAAAATAATAGAAGTGGCAGGCAAAGTACCACTACCACCTTACATAAAAAGAAATACTGATAAAGAAGATACAAGCAGATACCAAACAATTTTTGCTAAGCTTGATGGCTCTGTAGCAGCACCTACTGCTGGTCTACATTTTTCTGAAAATATTTTTACAAAGCTTTCTACAAAAAATATTACAAAAACTTATGTAACCTTACATGTGGGCGCAGGTACATTTAAGCCCGTAAAAGCCGCTACCATGGCGGAGCATGAAATGCATGCAGAGTATATTGATGTATCGTATGAAGCCATTGAAAATATAAAATATAATATTGGAAATATTGCAGCAGTGGGTACTACCTCACTTCGTACTATAGAATCTTTGTATTGGATGGGTGTAAAAGTGCACGAAAATAAATTGCTAGACAATATAAGTTTGCAACAATGGGAAGTGTACGAAACCCTTGCTGAAACTACATTATCAGCTGTGGAAGCATTAGCTAGTTTGCTTTTGTGGATGCAAAAGAATAATAAGTCAACTATTTTTACCCAAACACAAATAATAATAGCACCTGGTTATCGCTTTAAAATAACCAACATGCTTATTACAAATTTTCACCAACCGTACTCTACTTTATTATTACTTGTAGCAGCAGCTATAGGCGATGATTGGAAAAAAATGTATCACTACGCATTACAAAATAACTTTCGTTTTTTGAGTTATGGAGATGGGAATTTGATATTTATAAATCAATAAAATAATTACTGTTCAATTGTTACAGGCGTACCAACAGGTATGTACCCGTATAAATCTTGCATTTCAGAATATTTTACAGATACGCATCCATCTGTCCAGTTATAAAAATTATCTACCGTCCATTCTTCACTTTTACGGGTAGCATGTATAGCTATACCATCGCCAATGCGGGCATTGGCAGGTATTAAGCCTTTTGCTTTGCGTTCTTTAAATTTTTTATAACTTTCTTCGTTTGGATAATCTAACAACAACTCTTGTCCCCATTTTTTGTTTACTTTTTTAAGCACTACTTTAAAATTACCTGTGGGTGTTCTTTTATCTCCTTCACGCATTTTATCGCCAAGGTCTTTGCTACCAAATACAATTGGGTAGGTGGCAAACCAGCCTTCTTCATCAAATACTTTTAGCTCATAATCTTTTTTAGAAACCACAATAGAGTATGGGTTTGACGTAGCTATTCTAAAAACTTTTTTACCCATTCTTTTTTTCACTCCTCTGTAGTTTTCGCTTGCTGACGCAAATGCCATTAAGGTAAATAAAAATGCAAGTGCCAAAATTGGATGAACAATAAATTTTTTCATATTGGTATTTTTCAATTGGTAACGAACTTTTAAAAACAAAATCAATTTTGTGGAATAGACTGTGAAAATAATAAAATGTAAACAACAAAAATGTTATAAAAATTGTAATAATGTAAAAGTATTATCCACATTTTGCAATTGTTTTGTTATTAAAACCATCATTTTGTATTACAAACTTTAAGTGGGTTGTAGGAGTATATACAATCAAAAAAGCCCC
>JAYUJS010000592.1:0-2051 GCA_043765095.1 Ferruginibacter sp. | reverse complement strand
ATGTTAGCCCTGAGCCTTCAAAATTTGCCTTAAAAAATTTATTGTTTTTTGTTCTAGAATAGCTAAGTCCCATACCTAATACAAACGATGTGTTATAGGAATATCTTAAAAATGGATTATTTTTTAATATTAAATCAAAATCTGATGTTTGGTTGTACAAGTAACTAAACTCAGCAATAAGAGGCCGAAATGCTAAGCGCCATCTTTTTTCTGATATTGCCCAGCCAGCACTAAAATTTACAGATTGAAGATTAAAAAAATCGAGCCTATTACTATATGATAAATTAGTATTTATGAACGTTTCTGTATTTGCATTTTCTTTCTTCTCAAAAAAATTGATTATTTTTTGTGGTAAAAGCACTAATCTTGGCACTTGTATACTATTTGTATAACTTATTTCTGTAGAATTAATTGAATTTTTGGCAGCACTGGTTCCTCTATTATTAAACTCTAAACCAGCTCTTATACTATTTTTCATTTTAATAGCTTCCTTTGCTATGTTTTTATTTTCTACAGAAAACTCTGTAGAAAAACCAAATAAGCTTCCACCATTGCTACTTACATTATTACTAGAAGATGAAAAACTAATATCTAGTCCACCTCCAATATTTAATTTTTTTGCAGGCACTAATTCAAATACTAAATCAATATTGTTTGTTTTGTCTAAGTTTTCTAAAATTTTAATATTTATATTTTGCCACACTCCCAGTTTAGTTAAGTTGTTTAGCGTTTTATAATATTCTTCTTGTTTATAAAAATCTCCACTACGTATGGTTATATTTCTGTCTAATAATGCCGTTTTAAACAAAGATTGATGGTATCTATGTATAATATTTTTTGTAGTTGTTTCCCAAATAGTATTTGTATCACTAAGCAAATCGTTTGGCCTATAATCAGACAGAACATAAATTTTATTTACATAATATTTTAATAGTTTAAAAGAATCGGAAGCTGTATTTAAAACGATAGTAAGCTTTACTGTAGGGGAGTCTTTCTTTTTTTGAGCTTCATCAAGCAACTTTAGTTGTTCAAAAGGGTCATCACTTATAGTAGTAAGCGCTGCTATACTGCTATCTCCGAGTACTCTTAATTCAGATGAGGTAAATTTATAATATCCATTGTTTCTAAAACTATCTACCAATCTACTTACTTCAGTAATAACAGCTACTTTGGTAACGGGTTTGTTTTTTTGTAATAGTGATACATTTTTTGAGCTAAATGCTATTTGTTGGAGTTCTGATATTTTTAAACGATAATTAATTGTATCTATTAAAGTTGGTTTGCCTGCATTTACAATATATTTTGTAATAACCTGCTTGCCTTTTAATGTAGTATCATATTTTACTTGTGCATTGTAATAACCCAAATGATTCATGGAAGAACGCATGTTTTCTGCAGAATTTATTGCATAGCTAGTATCGAAAGCAACTGGCTTTTTTATGGTTTTGAAAACTAAAAAAGATTCTTTTATAGTAACTTTTGCACTATCATCAAGCGCATTATATAATCTTTGTTTTACTGCTTCTCTCTCTAATTTTGTAAATTGCCCTCCAATTAAATTTATTGTAGGTCTTTCTGCCTGATAGGGCTGGTTTTTAGGAGCCTTTCTTATAAAAGTATGAAGGGTGCATGACGAAAAAATAAGGAGTACTCCAAAAAAATATTTATAACTGAACAAATTCATTTTTATATAAATAGCAACTTATATTGCTTAAAATTTTGTAATGATTACTAAAGCTAACATCAAATATATTCAAAGTTTACAGCACAAAAAATATAGAGATGAAAACAATACTTTTTTTGCAGAGGGGATAAAGGTAGTGCAAGAATTATTGAGTAGCAATATTTTTGAATGTGAAGCTATTTATTGTACACATGCAGGGTATGAATTAATAAGCAAAACCCTTGTTAATGCTTACTCAAACAAAATAAATATTATAGAAGATTTTGAGTTGCAAAAAATATCTGCTTTAGTAACTGCTAATTGTATACTAGCAATATTTCAAAAAAAATATACAGAAGCCTCTATAAATATTGCCAATAAATTAACA
>JAYUJS010000591.1:0-2051 GCA_043765095.1 Ferruginibacter sp. | reverse complement strand
TATAAATATTATCTTACATTATTTAAGAAAATAAAAAGTGCAGAGCCTGCTGTATTATTGCAAAATAGGGTAAGGATTAGCAATACTTTTAAAGCAGTTATATTGGTAAAAGCAGGGTTGCGTAGTTCGTTTAATTCTTTATGAGTAATAAAATTAATAAGAAAGTTATAATTATAGGTAGTGGTGTTGCGGGTATAGCAACATCAATAAGGCTTGCAATACAAGGATTTTCTGTATCAGTTTACGAAAAAAATAGTTATGCTGGGGGTAAGTTATCTGCTTTTGAAAAAGATGGATTTCATTTTGATGCAGGGCCATCTTTATTTACACAACCACAAAATATAGAAGAATTGTTTGCCTTGGCAAATGAGCCAATTAGTGACTATTTTACATATAGCAAATTAGACATTGCGTGCAAATATTTTTATGAAAATGGAAAAATTGTTAATGCTTATAGCGATGCCAATTTATTTGCAAAAGAGTTGGCGGATAAAGTAAATGAACCTGATGTAAATGTAAAAGAATATTTAAGTAGGTCAGAAAAACTATACAATAAAATAGCAAATATTTTTCTTAATTATTCCTTGCATAAAAAAAGAACTTGGTTTCACCCTAGAGTAATAATGGCTTTATGTTCTCTAAAATTTTCCTATTTATTTCAATCATTAGGTGCATATAATCAAAGATTTGCGGCTAAAGAAACCCAGCAAATATTTAACCGATTTGCAACTTACAATGGCAGCAACCCTTATAAAGCCCCCGCCATGCTAAGTTTGATACCACATTTAGAGCAAACCGAAGGTGCATATTTTCCAAAAGGTGGCATGATAAATATTACGAATGCTTTATATAATTTGGCCTTAAAAAAAGGGGTTCAGTTTCATTTTAATGCTTCGGTTGAAAAAATTATTTGCCCAGATAATAAAGCCTCGGGCATAGTTGTAAATAATAAAAATATATTTGGGGATATAGTAGTTAGCAATATTGATGTGTATTTTACACATAAATATTTATTGGGGAATGATAAAAAAGCCAATAAAATTTTAAAACAAGAAAGAAGTAGCAGTGCACTTGTTTTTTATTGGGGAATAAATACAATATTTCCTCAATTAGAATTACACAATATATTATTTACAAACGATTATCCAAATGAGTTTGCACATATTTTTAACTATAAAAAACTATTTGAAGATCCAACTATTTATATAAACATTACAAGTAAGCAAGAAGCAGCACAAGCACCTATAAATTGTGAAAATTGGTTTGTCATGATTAATGTACCTGCTGATACTAAATATGATGAACAAACGTTGAGAACAATCTCAAAAAAATTAATTACGACAAAATTAAATCGAATACTTAAAACAAATATTGAAGAACATATTGTATCAGAGGAAATGCTACATCCACAAAGTATAGAAACCAATACAGGCTCTTACCTTGGTTCTTTATACGGTACTAGTAGCAATAGCAAAAAGTCTGCATTTTTAAGACACCCAAATTTTATAAGTAGCATCAAAAATTTATATTGTTGTGGAGGCAGCGTGCACCCTGGCGGTGGCATACCTTTATGTTTAAAAAGTGCAAAAATAGTAGCAGATTTAGTAATGTATGATTTAAAAAAACAACGAGAAATACATGCTTAAAACAAAATCACAAATTGCTACCGCAATAGCCATATTTTTTCATGCTATTGGGCTTATTGGTATGTTTATTAATAAAGAATTTTTTGTAGGTCTTACTGCCATAAATTTATTGTTAATGCTTGGGTTATTAATTTACACTCAAAAGAAAATAAGTATAGGGTTTGTTTTATTTTTTGTGTTTTGTTTTGTAACCGGTGTGGCTGTAGAAATTATAGGAGTAAATACTGGTAATTTATTTGGAGATTACACATACAGCAAAATGCTTGGTGTTGCTATTAAAAATGTGCCGCTTATAATTGGAGTAAACTGGTTTATAATTATGTATTGTTGCGGTATATTGGTGCATACTATTTTAGGAGAAGCATCTTTAAAATTACAACAAATGACTAAAATGCCAGTACCAGC
>JAYUJS010000590.1:0-2052 GCA_043765095.1 Ferruginibacter sp. | reverse complement strand
CGCCATACTTTTCGCCAAACAAAGCCATAGCTCCTGTTTTCATTGCATCTTCTTTGCTCATGTTTTTTATAACTACAGGTAAGTTTTCTCTTATTTTTTGGTTTACTATTTTTTCTACTTGTGCTATTTCATCATCCGTCATTTTAGCAAAATGGCTAAAATCGAAACGTAAGTTTTCCTCATTTACCAAACTTCCTTTTTGCGCTACATGTGTGCCTAATACATTACGCAATGCAGCGTGCATAAGGTGTGTAACGCTATGGTGGATTGTGATTTTATCTCTTCTTTTAGCATTTACAGTAGCAACAACTTCTCCACCCACATCAGCAGGTATTGTTTCTGCAAAATGAATAATTAAATCATTTTCTTTTTTTGTATCAATTATTGCCAACTGCAAATTGCCAACTGCTAATTGCCCACTATCTCCTACCTGCCCGCCACTCTCTGCATAAAAAGGCGTTTGCTCCAATACAATTTGATACAACTCTTTTCCTTTGCCACTAACTTTTCTATAGCGTAAAATTTTTGTTTTTGTTTCTAATGTATCATATCCTACAAAATTTACATCGCCTTCGTTTACGATTTGCCAATCTTCTGTATCCATTGCTGTGGCAGCACGGGAGCGGTTTTTTTGTTCTGCTAATGCTTTATTAAAACCATCTTCATCTACTGTTAAATTATTTTCTTGTGCAATTAATGTAGTTAAATCTATTGGAAAACCAAACGTATCTAACAATTCAAAAGCAGCATCGCCATTTATTACACCACTTACTTTTGATACATTTACCAATTCGTCTATTTTTTTCAAACCTTTATCTAATGTTCTTAAAAATGCTTCCTCTTCTTCCTTTATTACTTTTGCTACAAAATCTTCTTGCGCTTTTAGTTCGGGAAACACATTGGCAAATTGCTCCGCAATTACAGGCAATAATTGATGCATTAATGGTTGCTTATAATCTAAGTAAGAATAATAATAACGCACTGCTCTTCGCAATATGCGGCGTATAACATAACCTGCGCCTGTGTTTGAAGGTAATTGCCCATCAGCAATTGTAAATGATATTGCTCTAATATGGTCTGCTAAAACTCTAAAAGCAATACTCTCTTTATCATCTAGTGCGGTATATTTTTTACCAGTTATTTCTTCCGTTCTTTTTATCGTTCCTGCAAAAACATCTGTATCGTAATTGCTCGTTTTGTTTTGTATAACACGTACCAATCTTTCAAAACCCATACCTGTATCCACATGCGTAGCAGGCAATGGCTCAAGCGTACCATCTTTTTTACGGTTGTATTGTATAAAAACATTGTTCCAAATTTCTATCACTTGTGGGTGGTCTGCATTTACCAATACTCTACCTGGCACCAAGGCTCTTTCTTCATCAGTTCTGCAATCTACATGTATTTCACTACATGGTCCACATGGCCCAGTATCTCCCATTTCCCAAAAATTATCTTTTTTATTGCCATATACAATTTGGCTTTCTGGTAAAAATTCTTTCCATTTTTCTAATGCAATTTTAGATGCAGGAATACCTTCTTTTTCATCTCCTTCAAATACCGATGCGTACAATCTATCTTTAGGAATTTTATAAACTTCTGTCAATAATTCCCAACTCCAAGCAATAGCTTCATTTTTAAAATAATCACCAAAGCTCCAATTTCCTAGCATTTCAAACATTGTATGATGGTAGGTATCAACGCCCACTTCTTCTAAATCGTTGTGCTTACCACTTACACGTAAGCATTTTTGTGTATCAGTTACACGACCATAGGGCGGTATTTGATTGCCCAAAAAATAATCTTTAAATTGGTTCATACCAGCATTGGTAAATAATAATGTTGGGTCATTTTTTACTACAATAGGTGCTGACGGCAATATTACATGCTGTTTACTTTTAAAAAAATCTAAAAAATGCTGACGTATTTCGCTTGATGTCATAAAATTGTTTGTACTTATTTTTGGCTTCTTTTTATATTAATAAGCCATTATATTTGTAATTGAGCAAATTTAGTAGAAAGGGTTTAATTGTTCAATGGTTAAATTGTTTA
>JAYUJS010000589.1:0-5440 GCA_043765095.1 Ferruginibacter sp. | reverse complement strand
AAGGTTCTTATACCTACGCTGATTACCTTACTTGGAATTTTAAGGAGAGATTGGAATTATTTAGAGGTAAGATTTTTAAAATGAGCCCAGCTCCAAACAGAAATCATCAAACCATTTCGGCAAGAATACATTTGATTTTTGCCAATGCATTCAAGAATAATTTTTGCAACGTTTATTATGCCCCTTTTGATGTAAGGTTGGTTAAAACCAAAACCAAAGATGATAAAGTTATAACAGTTGTACAACCTGATTTATGCATTATTTGTGACGAAAATAAATTAGACGATAGAGGTTGCAATGGAGCTCCCGATTTAGTTGTAGAAATTTTAAGCCCAGGCAATACCCAAAAAGAAATGGGTATTAAATTTGATCTGTATGAGGAGAATGAGGTGAAAGAATATTGGCTTGTAGACCCATCAGAAAAAACAGTACTTATCTATACTCTCCAAAACAAAAAATATGTAGGTTTAAAACCATTTATAATTGAAGATGTTTTAAAAAGCCCATTGTTTCCCACACTTAAATTTAAAGTGAAAGATATTTTCTCTAGTAAATAAAACTAATATATTTTAGTTTCATAAAGCATAAAATGTCTCCACAAGAAATACTTAAAAAATATTACGGCTACGATAACTTTCGCCCATTACAGGAAGACATTATACAATCTATTTTAAACAAAAAAGATACACTTGCCTTATTGCCTACAGGCGGTGGAAAATCAATTTGCTTTCAAGTACCCGCATTAATGAATGATGGATTATGTTTGGTCGTAAGTCCACTTATTGCACTTATAAAAGACCAAGTAGAAAATTTAAAAAAGAAAGGCATTGGGGCATTGGCTATATACTCAGGCATGAGCTTTGCAGATGTAAGACAAACTTTACAAAACGCTGCTTTTGGCAATTACAAATTTTTGTACGTTTCGCCAGAGCGGTTAGAAACCAGAATGTTTTTAGAATATTTACCAGCTCTCAAACCTAGTTTGATAGCAGTTGATGAAGCACATTGCATTTCGCAATGGGGTTACGATTTTAGACCTTCATATATGCGCATTGCAAACCTACGGGAGGAACTGCCAGGTGTTCCCATAATTGCATTAACGGCATCGGCTACTGTTTCTGTGCAAGATGATATTTGTAAAAATTTATTATTTACAAAAGATAGTAATCGTTTTCAACAATCGTTTTTGCGGCCAAATTTATCTTACAGTTCATTTAAACCAGTAGCCAAAGAAAATAAATTAATAGAAATTTTGCAAAACGTAAAGGGTAGTGCTATTGTGTATTGCAAAAGCAGAAAGCAAACTATGAAAGTGAGTGAACTTCTTAAACTAAATAATATAAATGCAGACTTTTATCACGCAGGTTTATCGGGAGAAATACGTACAAAAAAACAAGACGATTGGATAAACAATAACCTACGCACCATTGTTTGTACCAATGCATTTGGTATGGGAATAGATAAGCCTGATGTAAGAGTAGTAGTGCATTACGAAGTACCAGACTGTGTAGAAAATTATTATCAAGAAGCAGGGCGGGCAGGTAGGGATAGCAAGCGTGCTTATGCAGTTTTACTGTATAGCGCAAAAGAAACGGACGATATTTTATTTAAACTAGAAACAAAATACCCCACTTCCGAAAAACTAAAAGTCATATACATGGCTGCTATGAATTACCTACAAATAGCAGCAGGCATTGGTGAGGGCATGAGTTACGATTTTGATATTGCTGCCTTTGCTCAACATTTCAAGTTAAATATTCTACAAGCTACCTATGGCATGCAAGCATTGGCACAAGAAGGTTTGTTTAGCTTTACCGAAATGATGTTTAAGCAAAGCACCGTAGAGTTTTGTGTAAATAAAAATGACTTACAAGAATTTCAAATACAGCAGCCAGACCTTGCAGAAACCATAAAAGGATTGCTGCGGTCTTACGAAGGTGTTTTTGATTACCCCTGCACTATTTATGAAAACCCCTTAGCAAAATTTATAAAAATAGCTAGCGCTGATTTAATAAAAAATTTACAGCAACTACATCAATATAAAATAATAGACTACAAACCATCATCAGAAAAACCACAATTGCTTTTATTAAAAAACAGAATGTACAACGATGATTTTTTGATAGACACAAAGGCAATGAATGAAAGAAAAGCAGAAGCAAAAAAAAGAGCGGAAGCCATTTCAGATTTTGTACTCATTACTGCTAGATGTAGAAGTAAATTTATAGCCAATTATTTTGGAGATAATGAAGTGTCAGATTGTGGTATTTGTGATAACTGTATAAAAAATAAAGATGCCTCATTAGAACCTTTTCAATTTAAAATAGCTGTTGATAAAATAATTGAATTAATAAAAAATGAAAAACTTACGGTTGCAGATGTTTTAAGAAGAATGAAACCAATGAAACAACGTTCAGTATGGTTGGTTGTAAATTATTTATTAGCAGAAGAAAAGATTATATCAACTGATAAAAATTATCTTAATATAAAGTAAAAGGCATAAAAAAGGGACCAAGATAGAAATCTAGTCCCGCTTTAAAATCCAATATCCTATGAAAAACCATTGCAAACATACAGTTCTTATTTATGATAAACAAGCATTTGATAAATTATTTTAGAAAAACTTCTACAAAGTATAGAAATATCGTTAATTTTGAGATATAAATAATTAAAAATGAGAAAATTAAAAATTATAAAATATTTTTAAGTATTTAGTAAAAATGCTTAAAACCAACTAGATTTTTTTGAAGAACTGCTTCTTCCACCAAGCCCAAGCGCACCTAATAATGAGCGAACAATTCCATTACCAGCAGTACGGAGCATACTTTTTACAACCGTATTATCTGCTATTTTTTCAAAAGTAGAAGGTTCCTCTTTTTCGGTTTTCTTTTCTTTCTCTACTTCAGCATTGTTTGCTTCCGCTTCAGCCAATTTTGCGGTAAGCATTTCGTAAGCACTTTCACTATCTATATCTTCAGCATATTTTGCCACCAATTTACTTTTGCTGTTAATAGCATCTACTTCGCTTTGGCTAAGCACATCCATACGGCTTCTTGGGCTACATAGCATGGTATGTGCAAGCGGTGTAGGAATACCTTTTTCACTAAGCAAAGTTATCAACGCTTCACCAATGCCAAGTTGTGTAATTAAATCTTCCGTTTTGTAAAACTCCGTTTCAGGGTAATTGTCTGCCGTTTGTTTTATTGTTTTTCTATCGGCTGCGGTAAATGCTCTTAATGCATGTTGTATTTTCATACCAAGCTGCCCAAGCACTGCCGCAGGTATATCCATTGGGTTTTGTGTGCAAAAGAAAATACCAATGCCTTTTGAACGAATGAGTTTAATAATCGTTTCAATTTGCTGTACCAACTCATTACTTGCCTCTTGAAATATTAAATGTGCTTCATCTATAATCAAAATTAATTTTGGCTTATCCATATCACCTTCTTCAGGTGATGATGCATACAACTCCGCTAGCATTTGCAACATAAATGTAGAGAACAACTTCGGCCTATCTTGTATATCCATCACACGAAGTATGTTTATTATGCCTTGCCCAGTTTCATTTATACGCATTAAATCATCTACTTCAAAACTTTTTTCACCAAAAAAAATATCTGCACCTTGTTGTTGTAGTTCTATTACTTTTCTAAGAATTGTACCTGTAGAAGTAGTAGAAATCTTGCCATACAATTTTTCAATTTCATCCTTGCCTTCATTGCCTATAAATTGCAATACTTTTATAAAATCTTTAAGGTCTAGTAATGGCAATTTATTGTCATCGCAGTATTTAAAAATGAGTGCTACCACACCACCTTGTGTATCATTTAGGTCTAGTATTTTACTTAATAAAACGGGGCCAAATTCACTTACTGTAGCTCTTAGCTTTACACCATCTTTTCCAGTAAGGGAAAGTAGTTCTGCAGGGAAAAGAGAAGGCTTATAAGTCATTTGCATTTTACCATATCTGTCTTTCACTTTATCATTTTCTGCACCTATGGCAGCAATTCCACTTAGGTCTCCTTTTATATCCATCAATAACACAGGCACACTTGCATCACTCAAAAACTCACTTATCATTTGCAAAGTTTTCGTTTTACCTGTGCCAGTAGCACCAGCTATAAGCCCGTGGCGATTCATTGTTTTTAACGGTAAAAATACTTTTGCTTCAGGCACTACTTCACCATTTAGCACTGCGCAGCCTATTTGTACTGCTTCTCCTTTAAATGTATAACCATCTATAATGGTTTGTATAAATGCTTCTTTGTTTGGCATGGGGTATGTAATTTTTGCGGAAAGTTACAATGAAAGATTAAAATAATGAAACTAATCAAAAAATGCTGACGTATTTTTACTTAAATGAAACAATTACTTTTTACCATTTTATTTATTACAAGCATTGCGCTCATTAGTTTTTCTTTTAAAGCGGATGAAGAAATAAAGTATACAAAAGTTACCCTTGGTAAAAAATTATTTTCAGAAAAAATATTGTCAAAAGATTCTTCAGTGAGTTGTGCAAGTTGCCACAATCCAAAATTTGCATTTGCAGATACACTGGCTCTTAGCATTGGTATAAATGGAAATGAAACGAGTAGAAATACACCTTCTGTTTTGAACATGAAAAACAGGCCCTATTTTTATTATGATGGTAGAGCCGCTACTTTAGCACAACAATCACTTATGCCTATTGTGCATGAGCATGAAATGGGTTTGCCTATTGCTGAAGCTGTAGATAGATTAAACAAAAACCTTTTGTATAAAAATGCATTTTTACAAGTTTACAAAGAAAATCCATCTTCAAAAAACCTAGGCTCATCTTTTGAAGCGTATGAACAAACTTTAGAAACTGTAAATAGCCGTTACGACGATTGGGCAAACGATAAAATAAAATTTTCTGCCGCAGAAGAAAGAGGGCGAAAATTATTTATAGGCGAAAAAGCAAAATGTTTTGATTGCCATTTTGGAGATGATTTTACAGGAGACCAATTTAAAAATATTGGATTGTTTAATGGCAATTTTTTAACCGATAGTGGTAGGGTTTGTATCACAAAAAAGGAAAGTGATTTAGGAAAATTTAAAGTGCCTGGGTTGCGCAATATTGCCGCCACAGCACCTTACATGCACAATGGTATGTTTGCAACTTTAGAAGAAGTGCTTAGGTTTTATAATAACCCAAAAGGTTTTTTCCCACATCAAATAAATATAGATAGCAGTTTAAATAAACCTTTAAACCTAACTGTAAAAGAGCAAGCAGATATTATTGTTTTTTTAAAAACGCTTACAGATAAAGAGTATGTAAAAAAATAGTTTCCTTATTAAATAAACTTTTAAGGGGGTTTGCTTTTACTAATACTTTAACAACTTTGCTAAATTTAAATACCTTAACAAAATATTAGGCATTATATTAGCATTATTATTCAGCAATCAATTTTATTTGTAT
>JAYUJS010000588.1:0-5449 GCA_043765095.1 Ferruginibacter sp. | reverse complement strand
GTGTTCACCTCTTCCCATACCGAACAGAGAAGTTAAGCCCCTCATGGCCGATGGTACTGCACAAAAATGTGGGAGAGTAGGTAGTTGCCATATTTATTAAAGAAACCTTCTAGGAAACTAGAGGGTTTTTTTGTTTTTGTTACTTTTTTGTTTCCTATCGAGCAATAATTGGTTTAAAATATTTGCTATTTTTTATACTAGTTACCTTCAATAATTCCGAATTTAAAATTTAGTAAAGATTTCACATCTTCTATTCTATCCTTAAACTTCTTAAAAATCGCATCAACTGCATTTTTATATTCGGCATAGTCTGAATAATATTTATTTTTCATTACCTCTTTTTTAAAGTATCTCGGTAATCTTTCTATCAATTTTAAATTGAGTCTATATAATGGTAGATAAATAAGGTCGATATTGATGGATTTTACGGTCTTTTTATGCTGCTTCGTAATTACCTAGCATTATTTAAAATGAATCAAATTGTTTTGGTATAACAATTTTAGTATTTTAATTTTCTCTATAAAACTATTAAAACTTCGGTACTGCAATTATCCTTTGTTGTTATTATGGTTGGTTGGAAGCTTACAGGATTTATTACACCTATTATATTTAGTCGTTTTCTGCCTGTATTTGTTAACATCTGCATTTTTCCTTTTAAACCTTTGGGCTGCCATGCATAGGCGTTATCATTATTATGTATTTGGTGCATTGGGTCTAAAAATAATAGTATGTGGTCTTGTTCATTTTTTCACATGCATATAAATCTTTCAACATACTAATAAAGCATTTTTGTATGTCTATTGAAGGTATTTTGTCAGATATTAGTCTTGTCTTTTTATAAAAACAATGCTTTTTTTCTACATAACGGCTAAGCCAACAGTGTTCTATCTCTATGGCATGGACTGTCTTTAGGTAATGTTGCAACTCAGATAATTTGCTTATCGGCACATCTTTTATATGCCTTATAAGCAAGTCTTTTAGAGAGTCTAAACTTGAAGGTCGCCTATGATCATGATGCAGTTTTTATAATTCATAAAACCTATTTTTGTGTTAATATATAATTGTGTTGAAAAAATTCTTTACAACCCTTATTGGACGGAGCTTTACAAATATAATAATTATAACAAAAAAATGCTTTTACATTAATTATAAAATTATTTCAGAAGATGGTTTTCATAATTAAAAACAGCGTTATAAATGTGCTTACTGTAAACGTAAATTTATAGGAGGAAGCAAATTTGATATATAAGTTTTATGGCAAGAATATACTAAGTACAAACAAACATATTTTCAACTTGCTTGTATATATAATTGATTTTTTAAAAACATTACAAAGAAAACTCAATATGGTTAAAGTTAAACTTGAAAAGTGTGCTTTAGACCACTCAAATGTATTCATGGTTACAACTTATTTTGGTAGAATATTTTGCGTAATCGTTTTTAAAGATAGTATTACAGGCAATATTTTATTTTAGCAGTATGTTCAGCAAAAAAGTAATTTTTATAGCTCACAGGTATCAATAAAATCCAATCAAATGGTACGATAGTACAATCCATAATTTGTGATGGACGAAAAGGTTTGTTTCAATTGTTTGGTGATATTCCAGTCCAAATGTGCAAATATCATCAATCATCAATTATTAGAAAATATTTGATAAAAAACCCCAAGATGCAATTCAGTAAGGAGTTGCTGAATGTATCTCTGCTTTTAACTAAGGCTTGCAAAGAAATATTTTAGGCAAGGCTACAAGTTTGGAATAACCAGTGGAAATAATTTATGGATGAACAAAGAGAAAATGAAAATGGCAAGATAAGATATGTTCATAAAAACTGCGTAGTGCTTATCGGTGTTTAATAAAATATGCCTTGGTCATACACTTAGGATTTTAATATGGAATTAAATTTACCGAAAACAACGAATGCAATTGATGGCCACTTTGCAAATTTGAAGAATAAATTAAGAAATCATAATGGATTATCGGAGGAAAGAAAACAAAGGTTTATTGATAAGTTTTTTAAGGCATAGGTTATGAAAAAAAAAGGTCATTGACATTAAAATTAACATCTATTTTTTATTTCTACAATATCAAGCTATCCCTTGTAGGTTGCTCTCCTGAACAGCCTACTTTTATTTTACTTGATAAAACAAAGATGAAATATTAAATGGAATGTACGTAATGACCAAGAAAATTACATCTCCATAAATGTCCCTTGAGCAAAAGGTCTAAAAATTACCACCATAAATGTCCAGTACGCCGCAAATTAGTATAAAGTATAATACAACTTGCTGCGGCACTACTGCTGACAGCGGGTGTACAGGTGTTCAATAATGGTACGGTGCTCATGCACTACACTCCTTCGGCAGGCAATTCCTCTTTTTTAAAATTTATCTTGTATGGTATACCAACCGATAAGAAAAAAATTACTTTATAAAAACCTTACCCACAGCTAATCTCTTTCCTTCAGAATCAAAAATTATTACAAAATAATCCCCTTGGTTTGCTGCTTGCAAGCTTACAGGTAGTAGGGTGTAAAAACCTGTGATGGCAAATTCTTTTTTGTAAACGAGTGCTCCTTTGGCATCGTAAATAGAAATATTTCTTTTAGTATTTGTAAGGCTACTGTTGTAATACGATACATTAAATGTACCATTGTTTGGTGTGGGAAAAATAAATAAATTATTACTTTTATTGGCAGTAATGGTAATGATTGCAGAAGTGTTGCTGCATTGTAAACTGCTCGGATAAGTTTCTTTAATTGTTGCGTAATAGTTTCCGACTTCGGTAAATGTTACAGGATATTTATTGGCAATAATACTTAATGGTGCTGAGTTGTAAAACCAATTGCTAGTAATGCTGCCGCCGTTAGAAGGGCTAGTAGTAGCAGTAAGTATAGTGATTTGTGTAGGTAGCAAAGCAATATATGGTGCGGCTATTAATGTGATTGTTGGTAATACTCTTACAGTAAGTTTAGCTATATTGGAAATAGTAGGCGTATTACAAGTTGCACTTGTTAGTAGACAACGATAGCGATTGTTGCTCATGCTTGTTGTTGCATTTGCAATAAAATAATTTGCTGTATTGGCTGTATTAATATTATTGAATGTAGCACCTGTATCGGTACTTATTTGCCATTGATAATTGATGGCTTGACTACTACTAGTTCCCGCTACAGTAAACGTGCCTTGTGTGCCTGCGCAAATTTCTGCATCGGTTGGTTGTGTAGAAATGATTACGCCAGTATTTACGGTAAGTATAACGCAAATTGTAGTAATGCTTGTACCGCAGGATGATGAGAGAACATTGCAACGGTAATAAACTGTTGTTAAAGCATTATTTACGGCAAGGCATGAACTAGTAGCACCTGTAACATTTGCCCAAACTCCTGTGCAACCTGTAGTATTTGATTGCCATTGATATAATATATTACTACCTGTAGCTATTACGCAAAATGTATTTGATTGTCCTGTGCAAATGGAGACACTAACAGGCTGCGTTGTAATTGTAACAGGCGTATTTACAACAAGTGTTGCACTGTTAGAATTTGTAATGCCACAAATAGTGCTTGCTTGGCAGCGATATAAATTTCCGTTTAGAGAAGTTGTAACAGCTAATAAATTTAATGTTGGACTATTTGCAGTAATAATATTAGACCATGATGTGCCACCGTTTGAACTTACTTGCCATTGGAAATTTGTGGCAGAAAGTGAAACTATTGTAAAATTAATATCTGCGCCTTCGCATACAGTTTTGCTTATAGGTTGTGTTATAATAGCAGGGCTTGCACCAGAGTTTATTACAAAAGAAATAGTAGCTGTTTGGTTGATAGCACCTGTAGCTGTGCCTTGCAAAATAATATTATATGCACCCGATGGTAAGGTATTGGTGTTATTAAGCGTAACAATTGAATTGCTGCTTGGTATAACAGGGTTATTGCTAAAAGTTATATTGGTGCCAGTAGGTACACCCGATATAACAAAGAGTGTAATAGGATTTGCAAAACCATTTATTGCATTTGTACCTATTGAAACAGACATACTTGCTGGTGCAATGCATGTAGCAGTTGCGGCTGTGGTATTACTAAAACTAAAACCGCCAGCATTTAATGTTGGTACAAATATGGTACTACCAGTTGATAATGTTTTTGCACTATCGTCGTACAAAACAGTAGTAGGGGTGAAAGATAAATCGTACGTTAACAAATTTCCGCTAATGGGTGCACCGAGCCCATTGCCTGCATAAGATAAATTTCCTGCACCCCAATCAAAAAAACTTATAGTAGTGTCTTGAAAAGCTAAAGCACCTTTTACATGCAATACAACTGGGCCTCTAAAGTAGGTAACATTTGAGCTTGCGCTTTGTGTTTGTGATTCTACTTGTACAACCAATTTATTTGCTATGGGGCTATTCCAGTTGATGGTGTTTATTGGATTTCCTTTGCCACCAATTGCAGAGGCTGCACTGCCAGAGCCACCTACATAATCATTAAAAAAAGGAGTGATATCTCTATTTAAAATTGTATTAAAATAATTTTTTAAAGAATCTGCGTTGGCGGACTTTCCTGCAAGGTTAGTTTGGTAATTTGTAAGTGCTTGAAAAAATTTAGTATCACCAGTAATAGCTCTAAGCATTGAAACAATCATTGCACCTCTTACATATACTGCACCGCCATAATTACTATTCCAAATAAGATTGGATGTTGCAATATTGCCATCGGGTATGTATGCACTTACGGTGGTATTGAGTGCAGAATTTTTAATACTATTTCTTATATTATAAGGATTTTGGCCCAAAGACGGTACTAACTCTGCGGCCAATACTTCTCCATAATTTGCAAAACCTTCTGCAAGCCATAAATCGTTCCAAGTGGCAAAAGTTACATTATCGCCAAACCATTGGTGCATGAGTTCGTGAGCAAGTGTACTTGTATTGGTAAGTGCATTTGTAGCCATGCCCGAAAAAGTTTGATGCTCCATACCGCCTGCACCAAGCAACCCATCATAGTAGCCATGCTTTTCATTTTTAAAAGGATAGTCGCCTACCTTGTTGCTAAAAGCTTGTAAAACCAAATTCATTTTATCCATAGCGGAAAGTATATTGTTAGTGGTAGCAGCAGGTTTTCCTTTTAATAAATTATACACTACTTGCACATTTGTACCACCTATATTTATTGAGCGATAATGCCTATCATATTTTGCTACAGAAACAAAAACTAAATATGATGCAATGGGGTAACGACTTTTAAAAGTGAAAGAACGATTGGTTCCGCTTATTGTAGAATCAATCATTTTCCCATTGCAAGCCACCCAGAATGTATCAGCGGCTGTAGGGGTAGCCCAAGGTACGTTTACAGTAATGTCCATTGAGTCTATTTTGTCTTGCATATCATGCTTGCAAGGCCACCAATCTCTGTCTTCATACGATTCTGAAAGTGTAGTAATATAATTGCC
>JAYUJS010000587.1:0-2058 GCA_043765095.1 Ferruginibacter sp. | reverse complement strand
TGCGGTATAATGGTTATACTGTCTTTTAAAATACAGCCTTTTCCATCTGTAATCGTAAGATAATACGTTGTTTTTATTTTTACATTTACATTCGTTTTCCTTGTTGTTGCACCATTCGACCATGAGTATGAAATATAATTTGACGGTGCTGCAAGCGAGATAGTACCAGGGCAAGGGTTGGTCTTTGCGGTGGAGATGAGTGGATAAGGCACTACTGAAAATACATTTATATTTACAGTATCTTTTGATTTACAGCCTCCAAAATCAACAGTAACAGAATAAGAGCTATTCATCGTTGGCTTTACTGTTATTGCTTTTGTTGTACTTCCATTATTCCAAAGAAAGTTCTTACCCGATTGGGCAGTAAGTGAAACGGCTTCTCCAAAACACACTGTTTTGTCTAAGCCTAAATCTACGCCATCAACACTTAAATCTATTGCACTATTAGAAGGGCAACAGTTACTTGAAGTCATATCGACCGCAAAATTATATTGACCTTTGGGCAGTTTCGGAATAATAAAATTTGAAGTATTTTGATTTGTAGGTTTTCCATTTATGCTCCATTTGTAAGTACCATATAAAGTAGCTCCAACTTTAATAGTATCTCCTGTACAGGATATGGCACTATTAGCGGCAGGAATACTGTTTTTATCTAATATTTCCCAAACTACTACATCATCGTTTGTTGTGCCTGTAATAAATTTTCTTTTGGTATTCTGGTCTAAGAGTTTAAAACTGATAATAGATGTGTTACTATTCAAATTACATATTAAAACTTTTGTTTGTGTAAAACAAGAATTTCCGTCATTATAAGCAACTTTTATGTCTTTTGTTCCTGCCACTTTTCCGTCAGCAACATATATAACATCTAAAAATCCATCATCATTAACATCAAAAACCGTCGAAATAGCTATATTAGCATCATTAATATTACAATTAGAAAAAGAAAATGTTGTTCCATTCCACTTACCAATATATAATTTCTTACCATTAGTACCGTCATTGCTTGCATTAAATACTATATCCATTTTATCGTCTTTATCCTCAGTAAGTAAAAATACCCGATTAGGCTTTATCCCAGAAGAACCTCCCCCTGTATTACAAGTATGCCCAGGATCTGGAACAGCACTGCCATAATAAACAAGTGGTTTTTCAAAATCTCCATTTCCTTTATTTTTATATAAATAAACGCCCCAATATCCGTCAGCCCATCCACTTTTACTTCCCAATAAATCTTCTTTGCCATCTTTATCAAAATCCCATACTCTAAAATCATAATCGCGATTTGAAATAACACCTGAAAATAAACTCTCAAAACTTTGTTTACCCTTATTGTAGACCCACGCTTCATCAACAGAACTACACGAAGCTGGCATATTTTCGATATAAATATCTTTTATTTTATCGTTGTTTAAATCCATAACATAAGCACCGATACAAAATGGGCTTTTTAGTGGTAAGAATACACTTTGTGTTTCAAAATATGGTGCTGCTGCTTTACCCATAAAAATCTCTACTACTTGATTGTAACAAGAATATCCGTTACCGTGCAGCACCAAAAAATCTTTAATTCCATCTGAATTAAAATCTGAATAATACCTATCAGGTGTTCCACTCCAAGGAGAGAGTGCATTTAAATAAGATGTATTTGTGGTCAATGAAAAACCAGAATATACAAATGACGTTCCTGTGTTAAGATAAAAGTATAATTTACCTTTATCATTAGGATAAGAGACACCACCACTTCTATGCCCTTCTGAAATAATCATATCCTGCTTACCGTCATTGTTGTAATCTAAATACATATAGAAATTTTGTCCTTTTGAACAGGTTGCACATGGACTAGTAGAGTTCATAGCTTGCTTAAAATATTCAACAGCAAATACAGAAGTACAAGATTGCCCAGCAACTACATTTGTGTATAAAATGCTGAACATTAGTAAGTATATGTTATATATCTTTTTCATAATTTGGAATTTTAAATTTAGCACAAAAATACAAAAAAAACAAATATTAACTTTGCTTAACATAAAAAAATACTTAACTTTGTTCACTTTT
>JAYUJS010000586.1:0-2059 GCA_043765095.1 Ferruginibacter sp. | reverse complement strand
TTAATTTTAACTAAACATACTATTAGAAAATATAAAGCGTTTTTTTGTAGTAACTATTTTTTTATCACATCGTCTTAAAAAAATTAAACATTGTGTTAAAAAATTAAATATTAATTAAATTCGATTTTATGAAAAAAAACCTCTACGTTTTTTTGCTTTCTTGTTTTTGGCTTATGAGCACTATAGGTGTAAAAGCTCAAACAATAAGCTACCCTTCTGCAGCAGAAAACATTTCTGTTTGCTTTGATAATACAAAACTTACTGTAGCGGTTACAGGTTCAGGTGTTAGTGTTCCAATTAGTATTTTATTACCTACAGGTGTTTCATACATAGCTGGTAGTTTTACACTTATCTCTGGTACTGCTACGGTAGTAGAGTCTGGCAGTGCAAATAACCCAGTATTTAATCTTACAGGTGCTACTAGTGCTTATACTTTTACTATAAAAAGGCGTGCAGATTGTTCTGCTCGTGTATTTTCTCTGGAAGGGGGTTATTTTAAAGATGAAGTAACGGTAGGTACAGTAAGCGAAGTAGACCCTGCAAATAATAGCTATGCTGTAACATACCCAAGTTTAAGCATTACTCAACCTGCACCTTTGGCAAATGTGCCGCTTGGTAGCAACCAAACAAGAACGTTTACTTTTAAAAATGCTGGTCAAGGTTGTGCAGATACTATTTTTCTTACAATAGATTATGTAAGTACAGGTCTTGTACCAAACGGAAACATAATCGTACAAGCTGTATCTTTTGCACCAGATGCGACATTGTCAACTACTACTAAAAAGTTTTATAAAATATTTGGCACTCCATCTTTTGTAGGTGGATATTGTGATGGTGAACCTCCAGTTGTAGTAACACAACCAGTTACTGTAGTAAGTTGTACACCAGCTACTACAAATTATGAAGTAGGGTGGGGTTGTAGTGCAACAGAAATTTGCCAAACTGCAACCACTACTGGTAATATAACTACACTTGTTACTATACCTAATTTAAGTGCCGCAGTTACTGTAGTTACAGCTGGTAATGGTAGTTGTGCTGCTAGTCCTTATGCTACATTTACAGCAGTAGTTACCAATGCTGGTAATGGACCTGCTGCAAATGTTAGTTTTCAAATAGGAAATACGTATGCAAACGGTTTTACGCCTAACAGAGAAGAAATAATTGATACTGCATCTATTTTAATTAATGGTGTACACCCAAGCGGAATTGAAGTTTTGCCAAGTTGGGTTATTATTAAAGAAGCCAATGTAACACCAGATTGTGCGGTGGGTAAACCAGGTTTATGTAAAGTAATTATGCCTGCTGGCTTTATTGTGCCAGCTGGGGGCACCTTTACAGTGACATGGACAATAACTATATGTAGCAGTAGCAATTGTGGAGATGGTCATTACCCATCTGAAAACATTGGTATTGGTTTAAATTATTCTAGTGAGTGTGGTGCTTCTACCATTGGCGCTTTTCAAGGTTTAAGATATGGTCCTACTAACTATTTGTCTAATTCAACAGTACAGTTACCTGCACAAGTGCAAGCTGGTAGTTGTTTTAAATATAAAATTGATTTTCCTGCTTCGTTAGGACCTAATGGAATTGGCAATACACAATATATAGATGTAAAAGTAACTTTGCCAGCAGGCTGTACTATAGCAAACTTAGCTACAGATGTATACGAAAGTTTAACTGGTAATACTGCACACCCTGGCTACCCTAAACAGGTAGGGCAAGATGTAATTATTCGTTATACTCCAGGCGGAGTAAATCAAGTTACGTTTAAAATTTGTACACCACTTACAGGTGCTTGTGGTGTACAAAATATACCGTATGAATTATACATGGTAAACGATAGCACTTGCGCTACAGGCAGTCAATTAATAGCTAGGCGTTGTAGTTCTTATAGCATAGACGTAATTTGTGGTGCACCATGCCCTACAGGTGGTATTGTGCCTACTGTTTTTAATTTTTATAGAACAACTTATGGTCTGCCAGATAATAACCAAGATGGGAAGCCTGACGTTGGCGGAACGATAGATTTAAACAAAATTGACCTCGACAGATATAAGCC
>JAYUJS010000585.1:0-2060 GCA_043765095.1 Ferruginibacter sp. | reverse complement strand
CGGGCTAGTTCAACAATGAACCATCTTTCCCACGAACACCTCACACAGCTTGCAAGCCAATACGGTACGCCATTGTACGTTTATAATGCCGAAAGCATAAAAACGCAATATGAAAAATTAACGCATGCTTTTAGAAATAGCAATGCTAAGTTTTTTTATGCTTGTAAATCGCTTACGAATGTAAATGTATTGCGTTATGTCCGTTCGCTTGGCGGTTCTCTTGATTGTGTAAGTGTGAACGAAGTAAAACTTGGATTGATAGCAGGTTTTCCAAAAGAAGAAATTTTATATACCCCAAACTGTGTGGACTTTGAAGAAATACTAGAAGTAAAAGAATTGGCTGTAAATATTAACCTTGATAATATTTCTATCCTTGAACAATTTGGAAATAAATTTGGAAACAGTTATCCTATTTGCATTCGCTTAAACCCACACATATTGGCAGGAGGAAATTATAAAATTTCTACAGGGCACATTGATAGCAAATTTGGAATATCCATACACCAATTGCGCCATATAGAGCGCATTGTAAAAACTACCAACCTGCGTGTAGAAGGCATACACATGCATACAGGAAGTGAGATAAAAGACATCAATGTTTTTCTAGAAGGATTGGAAGTAATGTTTTCGATGGCTACTCATTTTCCTGATTTAAAATATATAGATTTGGGTAGTGGCTTTAAAGTGCCTTACCAACCTGGGGATAAAGAAACAGATGTAAATTTATTAGGTGAAAAAGTTGCAGAAGCATTTGCACAATACGAAACAGAAACAAGAAAAAAATTGCAAGTATGGTTTGAGCCAGGCAAATTTTTAGTAAGCCAAAGTGGTTACTTAATCGTAAAAGCAAACGTAATTAAACAAACAACTTCCGCAGTTTTTATTGGTGTAGATAGTGGGTTTAACCACCTCATACGCCCCATGATGTACGACTCTTACCACCATATAGAAAACATAAGTAATCATGAAGGCACGCCACGTATATACAATGTGGTAGGCAATATTTGTGAGACAGATACTTTCGCATGGGACAGAACTTTACCCGAAGTAAAAGAAGGAGATTTTCTTGCTTTTTACAATGCAGGTGCTTATGGTTTTGAAATGTCATCAAACTTTAATAGCCGCTTACGCCCAGCAGAAGTAATGGTAGAAAATGGGGAAGCAAGGGTGATAAGAAAAAGGGATGTGTTTGAGGATTTGTTGAGGGGACAGCTTATGTAGAAATTTTGAAATAAACAAACTAGAAATACATATTTATAAATAAAACCTTATTTTTAATTTATGATAATTGTTGAAAAAACAGACATACAAATTCAAAATACGACCAATAGTTTGGTGAATTAGTTTCTACACTTCGAAAGCATAAACTAATGTTTGAAACACAAACAGCTAATGAGTATACTAAAAATTCTATGCTTCATTAATGGGGGGAGGCAATAGTTTTAAAATTCCCATTTTAAAAGTGAAATGTATTGGACTAAATTTAAATAAGGATATGAGATTTTTAGCTAAATTTTAATTCACCCTCACCTCAAACATCTTAGGCCAACGCTTACCTGTTATAAAAAATGTTTTAGAGTCTTTATTGTAAGCAATACCATTTAATACATTTGTGCTCTGTGTATAATCTTTCGCATCAAGCAAATTATTAAAATTCATTTTACCCACTATTTCTCCTGTTGTTGGGTTTATTTTTATAATATCATTCGTTTGCCAAATATTTCCCCACACAAAACCATCCACATATTCTAATTCATTTACTTCTTTTACTGGCTCATTTATATCGTGTATTTCTACTGAAGTTTTTACTTTGAATGTAAGTGGGTCTACTGTATATAATTTTGTATCACCTGTTGTTACTAGCAAATCTGCTCCATTGTTAGTAATACCGTATCCATCAAGCGCCCAAGTAAATTGCTGTATAGGTTTAGTTATATTATTTACATCGTATACAAATACTTCATGCGACTGCCAAGTAAGTTGATATAATTTTCCATTGAGTATCGTTATTCCTTCGGCAAAAGTTTTATCGCTGCCCATCATATTTTTCTTTTCTGCTA